>CAMLEL010000258.1 GCA_946478935.1 uncultured Armatimonadota bacterium | reverse complement strand
GCAAGTAAGGGAATAGAGAATCGATCAGGTCTTGAGCCGCGCCGGGCGAACCAGGCAGCGCCACGATCAACGTCCTCCCTGCCATCCCTGCGACCGCGCGACTCAGCATCGCCGTCGGCACGCGCTCCATCGAATAGCGCCGAAAGTGCTCAGACACACCGGGCAACGTACGGTCGAAAAGCTTTGTGACCACCTCGGGGGCGATATCGCGCTCCGCCAGACCGCTTCCGCCGCATACCAGCACAATATCCAATCGATCACCGATCCATTCATGTAAGTTGGACTCGATCTCACTGGCCCCATCTGGGCACACACGTATGTCGATCTTGGTCGCGCCAAAAGCTCGAAGGCCACGTTCCAGAATCGGTCCTGATCGGTCTTCGTACACCCCGCGAGAGGCACGATCCGAACAGACGAGTACGGCGGCAGACCATTCTCTACCTGCCAAGTAGCTCGCGTTTGACTTGCCGCCCGTTTTCTCTACCAACTCGATCTTCTCTATTTCCAAGTGATGATCCACGGGCTTCAAAAGGTCGTACACGTTCAGGGCGGCGGCAGCGGCTCCCGCCAAAGCCTCCATTTCGACCCCCGTCTTGTAAATCGCCTTGACCCGAACTTCGATTTGGATTTGATCCGACTTCAATTCAAACTCCACACCGACCCAATCCAGGGGAACCGAATGGCAGTAGGGAATAAGCGTCGGAGTGTTTTTTGCCGCCATGACGGCGGCCACTCGGGCTATCGGTCTCGGGTCCCCTTTTGGAGCCCGATCTTCATGAATCATTTGGATGGAGCTTGGCGAGCAGCGAACGGTCGCTCGGGCCGTAGCGGTTCGCAAAGTCCAGGTTTTGGGTGATACGTCCCTCATCGCTTAGCCACCGATTGCGATCATGGGACGGTCGTTGACCTGGACGAGTTGATCCATCGCTGGATGTCCGGCCCATTTGCCATTCAGTTCGTTTCTAACTGCCTGAGCGATTTCGTCATCTCCGGCGCCACTTCTCAACATGTCGCGAAGGCTCACCCCCGACTTTGCAAACAGACACACCTTTAGCTGCCCATCGGCGGTGAGCCGGATGCGGTTGCAGTCACCACAAAAATGCTCCGTCATCGACGTGATGAATCCAACTTGGACGTTGCCACCTTGGACGGAGAACTCCTTTGCAACGGCTGAAGGTTCCGGCGCCAATGGAACGAGCGAATACCTTTCCTCAATGAGAGACTTCATCTCACGGTAGGGGATCAAGCTTCCCTTATTCCACCCATTCGATTGGAATGGCATGAATTCGATAAATCGGATATGGATGGGTTTATCCCAAAAATACTCAACAAAATCACAAAGCTCATCTTCGTTTGCACCGGCCATAGCCACGACGTTGATCTTGACCGACTGGAATCCGGCGGCAAGGGCGGCATCGATACCCTGGAGGACGCGGTCGAGGCGGTTTCGCCGCGTAATCTCAAAGAAGCGGTCCGGGCGTAAGGAATCCAGACTGATGTTCACCCCTTGAATTCCTGCCTGTTTCAAGGATACGGCCATGCTCGATAACGCATCGCCGTTCGTCGTCATCGTAAGCCAATCCAGCCCAGGAACCTTACCCAGGCTACCTACGAGTTCGACTAGCCCCCTACGCGTCGTCGGCTCTCCGCCCGTCAATCGAACTTTATCGACACCCATGGAGGCGAAGAGTCGCGTTAAACGTTCGATCTCTTCGAAGGTGAGTATGTGGGAGCGAGGCGTCCACTCCATGTCCTCGTTCGGCATGCAGTAGGCGCACCGAAAGTTGCAGCGATCTGTAATGGAAATCCGAAGATAGTTATGCCGGCGACCAAATCGGTCCATTAAAGGTGCGCGGACATCACTCATCACAGACTAGCTTATCCGTTGTCGAGCCTCTCTTCGCTTAACTTGGATCGCTCGACCTGGCGAATGCACGTGTCGCCGTTCTTCCATGGCATGGGATTCAAGGGCGATGCGCCCCAGCTCGGTTTTCTCAAGGAGTGGAAACAGTTCGCGCTCTTCCCATCGAATATGGTCATGGATGGTTTGGCCCATCTCACGCAATTCGTCGGAATCAGGATGATGAGTCTGCGCCGCCAGAATCTTCTCTCGAATCACGTTATGCTCCTGCTTCATGCGTTGTGCCATCTCTGGAGTCGCCAAAGGGGCGAGCAGTCGCTCTTCTTCCTGAAAATGGTCCTGCATCTCGCGATTCCAATATTCGACGCAGGCCCGGAGCGAGGCTTCATTCTGGTCGAGCATGAGGTGTCTTGCGACTACGAGTCCGGCATAGTGATCGCGTGAGAAAGGTTCGAGCGCATCGTGTCGTTTCATCGTGTTCTCCTTATACTTAGACTTCATCGTCAGTTTGTATGAGCACTCGCGAACGAAACTATGACGCCCGTCATAGCATTGGGGCACGAACGGGGCCATACTTTGGATGCGCAGGGAGCTTAGAATGGAGCAAGGATGAGCGAAAGGCAGTTTTACATCGATCCCAGTCGGTGCATTGGCTGTAACGCATGCGTTACCGCTTGCGCTGAGTGCGACACGCATCCGGGGATCTCGATGATCCACCTGGAAACTATTGAACGGGAAGATACGGTTCAAACCACGCCGATCATCTGCATGCACTGCGACGAACCGGCGTGTGCCGCGGTTTGCCCGGCCGATGCCATCAAACGAACCGCCGACGGCGTGGTTCAAAGTTCACTTAAACCCAGGTGTATCGGGTGTTCCAACTGCGTTTTCGCTTGTCCCTTTGGAGTTCCCAAGTATCTGCCGGAATTCGATCAGATGATGAAATGTGATATGTGCTACGACCGCACTTCTATTGGCAAAAAGCCAATGTGTGCGACCGTTTGCCCTTCGCAAGCTCTGATGTATGGAACTCCTGAAGAAATTGCAGCCACCCGGAGCGGCACTCCCATCAACGAATTCATCTTCGGGAACCGGACGATCCGGACAAAAGTGCAACTCATGATGCCATCGGGAACTACCCGAATGGAAGTCAAGCGGGATGCCGTTATCCGAAAGACCGACCTGCTGCAAAGAGCGAGGACAAGCTAATGGACACACGCGTGGAAAAAGACTTTCCGATCGACTGGGAAGAAGACCATTACGTCAGCCGCCGAGAGTTTTTCAAGTTCATGACGCTGGCAAGCGGCGGCCTTGCCGTCGGCTCTGCGGCATTGGCAGCGTATGCCCAATCGCCCAGGGGCGAGATTCGATTTGAACCTGCGGCAATCGCCAAGGCTGAATCACTGAAGCCGGGAGAATCTGTGGGCTTCACTTATCCAAGGCCGACGGACCTCTGCCTCTTAATTAGGAAGCCAGACGGCGAATTCGCGGCATTTACTCGTAGATGCACCCACCTTTCATGCCCCGTGAATTATGAATCGGACAAGGATCGCCTGTATTGCCCATGCCATAACGGCGCTTTTTCGATCGAGGATGGCCGTGTCTTGCAGGGACCGCCTCCCCATCCACTTCCCCGGGTCATGGTCGAAGTCCGCGGAAATGAGATTTGGGCGACCGGGGTAACCCACGGTGAGGCGCACGCATGAGAGATCCACAATCGATCCGCCGCCAGCAGAAGGCTTCCGTGTTTGTTGCCTTGCTGCTCTTTAACCTGGTACTCGTCCTGATCCAACTTTGGCTGTTTGTTTCTGTCTTGGACAACTTGTTGGCCGGAGACTTCAAAATGGCCGCGCCAGCTGCTCTCGCCAGCATCGCGATACTGGCCGTGAACGTCTGGATGCTGTGGGGAATCAAGCGGATGGACGTCAGCTAGGGCTGACGCCGCGCAAGGACCTTGACGATAACGAGCACCGTCGCGGCCAAGATCAGCAGGATCGTCGAAAGTGCGATGGCGGTATCCAGATCACTTTCAAATCCGGCGTAAATCGCCAGTGGCATCGTTTGAGTCCTCCCGACGAAGTTGCCCGCGAACATCAGCGTCGCACCGAACTCACCAAGGGCACGAGCCCATGCCAACAGCAACCCTGCCAAGAACGCTCCCTGGCACTGTGGCAAGATCACAGACCACAGGGATCGTAGCGTTGTTGCTCCGTCGATCTCGGCTGCGGAAATGCTTTCTTTGTTGACCGTTCGAAGACCTTCGGCAAAACTCCGTACGAAGAACGGCAGCCCTACAAAGCATTGGGCAATAACTACGGCGCTGGAAGTAAAAACGACGTTTATGCCCATTTCCGAAAGTGGCCCTCCCAACCAACCACTTCGGCCAAATGCGGCTAGAAGAGCGATGCCAGCCGCTGCCGGTGGAAGAACGATAGGCAGGTCAGAAAGCGTGTCGACCAGCTTGGAAAACCACGATTCAGACTTGGCAATGAAGCAAGCCAGAGGAAACCCCATCACAACGATGGCTAAGAGTGCGATTGCGGA
>CAMLEL010000257.1 GCA_946478935.1 uncultured Armatimonadota bacterium | reverse complement strand
CGCGACACTCGCTTGGCAAGTCCTCATCAAATGTGATTGAGAACTCGCCAAGCGAGCCTTTTAGCTCAAGGCGCTTGTGCTTCTGTTCAGATTCTCGGAATCCCTTCATGATCGAGCCCCCGTATTGCATACGAGAGCAAGGGCATTACTGCGAGATCGTCACCGTCGTATGGGGCAAATGTCCGAATAGCGATTCCCTCATCCCTTGAATGCGGGGATTCACCAATTCGGCATCGCGCTGGTAGAAAAGCGGAACCCATGCCACGTCCTTGAGGACGATGTCCTCGGCTTGTGCATAAAGTGCCATTCGCTTCTCATGATCCTGCTCAACATCCGCCTGTTCGATCAGTCGATCCACCTCTGGATTCGAATAATTGAACTTGTTCTCGTTCCCCTTGCTGTGGAAGAAGATACTCAAAAAGTTCTGCGGATCCAGATAGTCGGCTCCCCACCGCATGTGATAGAAGGGCAGCTGCTTCTTGTTGTAACGATCAAGGTATGCCGGAGTCTGCAGCGGCTTCGCATTCACGGTGATGCCGAGGTTCTGCTTGAGATCGGCTTGAACTGCTTCGACGACGAGCCTGTAATCCGCCTGCTCGGAGCGGTAGTACATGTCGATCGATTCGATTTTGCCTTCCCAGCCGGCTTCCTTTAACAATGCGCGCGCCGCATCGGCGTTGAAGTCATACGGAAGGATATTCTCTCTGGCTCCCACAACACCTGGTGGCAATATGCCACTGGCCAGCTTATTGAACCCGCCCATCAGATCGTCCACAATGCGCTTTCGATTGATCGCCATGCCAAATGCTTGACGTACCCTGGCATCCTTGAGCGCTGGCACCATTCCCTGATTGAAGCCCACGTACCAAGTGGCGGGGCGGTCGTAAAACTTCAAGTGACTCTTGAACTTGTCGTCCCCTTCCAAAGCTGCGATATCCTGGCGCTCCAATTGAATCAAATCCAATTCCCCAGCGCGGTACTTTGCGATTCGAGTGGACGAGTCAGAGAGGACTGGTCGCTCTATCCGATCGATCTTTGGTGCGCCTCCGTGGTAGTCCTTGTTCGCCTTCAAGACGAACAGCTGTTCGTTCTGATAGCTGTCGGCGATGTAGGGGCCAGTTCCAGACCGCATGGCCTCAACGGACGTGATTTCGACGCCCTTTTTCGCCACGTCCTTGTCTACAACGAATGAACACGGATAGGTGAGTTTGCCTAGGAAGTAGGGTCGCGCCTTGTCGATCTTGATTTCCAAGGTGTAGTCATCGATGGCCCTGATTCCTGAAACTTCATTTGCCTTGCCGGCAATCATTTCCTTGACGCCGACGATATCATCGAGGTAGCCGCTCGCCACGGTTGAAAGCAACTTCGGATCACAAGCGCGTTCGATTGAGTACTTGAAGTCGTCGGCCTTTAGTTCGCGTCCCGAATGAAACTTCACGCCCTTCTTAATCGCAAACGTGTAAACAGTTCCATCCTCGCTGATGTCCCACTTTTCGCAGAGATTCGGAACAGGCTTGTTGTCCGTGCTCCAAGTGGTCAGCCCTTCGAACACTTGCTGAAGGAGGTCGATGGTGTTGCCGTCCTGGATTTTTCCAGGATCCAGCGTCGATGGCTTCTGGACGATGGAATACCGGAATACGTTTTCCTTGCCCTGCGTGGCCGATTGAGAAAAATTGCCTTTACTGCATCCGACAGCAAACAAGGCAGCCGCCAGCACCAAGGTCGAACCATACGATCGCATATCGATTCGATTTTACACCGTTGGGCAATGAGGCTCTAATGTAGATGCCACTGCTTCTTCCGCTTTTCAGCGAGATAAAGCCAAATCAAAATGATGATGAGGGCGAGGAGAGGCAGCCCAGCGGCCAGGTAATGACTGTAAATGAGCTTTCGGTTCGGAAGTAGCCGCAGGTATGCGTAATCGGAAAGCCGCATCGCTAGAGGGACACCGTAGATGAGGCCAGCTCCAATTGGGATGATGGATAGCCACTTGACCTTCGTGTTATCAGTCGCGGCCTCTCTCGAAATTCCGAAATACCAGATCGCCCAAGCAAGAACAAAACAGATTATGGGGATGACGAGGATGTCCGTCATCTCTTCTGGCGGTGTCTGGGCAAGATAAATCATCCGGCTAAGCTCTATCATGGCTGATTGCTGAAAGGTGTGGTCCGCAAACATCGGGCCACCGGGAGCCTTTAAATGAGGTTGGGCCCAGAAGACTGCACTTCTGGGCCCAAAGCTCGATAGATTACTGGTTGGTCAGAGGCCGTGCTTGGCCTTTATCTCAGCAATGCGCTTGTCCTTCTCAGCTTGTGGCAGAGGACTATTTTGAATGTAACGGATCTGGTCCTGGGGCGGCAGTTTATCGACCGCCCCTTGGACTTCGCTTGCCTCCATGGGCGTCGGCGCGTTTCCAATATTGCAGCCGAAGCACGCCAAGGCGAACAGGCACAAAACAAGTGATCTGGCTTTCATGTGTCTCCTGCCGCTCCGATAGCACGGAGCGGCATTACTCCTTACTGATTCTCAGCTGATGCGAAGTTTGTGCCCCACCAGTGGTAGCTCGTTCCTCGATCGGGAGCTGAACTCCAAGCGTTAGCGGGATCGGAACCCTCGAATCCGTTCGGAGTCAGTTTGCGCATCTTGTAATGAGCGGCATGGCCGTCCATGTGCGAAACGTTGGAACCGTCGGCAAAGTACCCCTTGAAATTCCCACCCCAAAATGGCACACCAGGCGCACCGGGCCAATGGTTGCCGTTGACTGGAAAATCAACCCACAGAACCACCTTTGCGATGTTCGTGAAAGTCAGACCACCTGGACCGACGCCGATCGTGCCTTGGCCGCCAGGAGCACCGCTGGTCGCATTCGGGCCGGGATGGCTGTAGTCTCCTGGATTGCCACCTGCGCAGCCGCCGGATTGATAGCCAAAGAGCATTTGGTTCACCAAATAATCCAGGGCGGGATACTTGTCATTGTAGTATTGGGCAGTTCCCACGGTAGAAGTTCCCAAACCAACGCAGACATGGTCCGGAGGGGTCATGAAATCACCAAAACCGTTGTCATGCTGTTTCCGCTGAATCGTTCCCTGCTTCGAAGAGCTCGCCGGATTCCTAAAGATGTCCTTGTTCTTCGTATAAGGGAGTGTGCGCGCTGCAAAGACGTACGGCTCGTATTCACGAGTGTTGGGGATCAGGTCGTCGTAATCGTTTGAGTAGATCAGGACTGCCATCATGAGTTGCTTGACATTGCTCAAGTCAGCTGTCTTCTTGGCAGCGACTTTGGCTTGCGCGAAGACGGGAAACAGGATGGCGGCAAGTATCGCAATAATGGCGATGACGACGAGGAGTTCGATGAGCGTGAAGCCCAGTCGGCGTTGACCTTTCATGAGTTCCTCCGGGCGCCCGATGGGCGGAGAGTGGACATACCTGCGGAAAGTCCGCGAGGACGAATAGCTGAGCTTCCGTCCGCCAGCAGGATAGCTGCCGACATCGGTGGAAGCGAAATGGCGAGCCGATCCTTCGAAGCCGCAATCGGCGCCCCACTGAGGGCATCGATGAATCGGCGAGCCGAGATTTCGGATGGCAGGGAAACGATCAAGCGCTGCGTCGCGCTGGACCGATTAATGGCAATGATTGCTTGGTCTTTATCCAAGACTCGGGAGAAAGCGAGTGTGCGATTGACGTCCGAGGTGTACAGGATTTTGGGTGTTCCCGACTGCAGAGCTACTGAAGATTTTCGAAGGGATATCAGCTTCTTGTAGACGTCGAGGTGAGCGTTGTCACGGTTTGCCAACGACCATTCCATCCCGCGTCGATTTTCAGGGTCGCGACCACCTTCCATGCCCAGTTCTTCGCCGTAGTAGATCGAAGGCGTGCCAGCCCATGTGAACAGGGTCACTGCGCCCAGCAACGCAAGCTTCTTGTCCCCTTGGCAAAGGGTCAAGAATCTGGGCGTGTCATGGCTGCTGAGCAGGTTATATTGAACTCGACTGACCTGGGGGACGTACTGACTGTAGTTCTTTATTAGGCGACGGCCGAACTCACTCGCTGGGATGGAGCCCTCAGCGAAGAACCGTAGACATGTATCCCGAAACGGATAGTTCATGGAGGCGTCCCATTGGTCGCCTGTCAGCCACTTCGAGGCATCCCCCCATTCCTCTCCCAAGATGTAGGTGTCGGGCGAAGCAGACTTCACGTGCTTCCGTAACGCCTGCCACATGCGCGGATCCACTTCGTTGGCAACGTCGAGGCGAATGCCATCCAGAGCAGAATTCTTCTTCCAGAAATCCACGACATCCAAGACAAATCGATGAGTCTCCGGGTTCATGACGTTGAGCTTTGGCATCGACGGAAAATTGAACCAGGCAACGTAATTTGGGTCTTCCTTTACTTCAATTGGGTAGGACTTGATCCAGTA
>CAMLEL010000256.1 GCA_946478935.1 uncultured Armatimonadota bacterium | reverse complement strand
GGCCGTGATTGGAAGTTGCCTTCCCTACATTACAGTGGCAAACGCATAGCCATCAAACCTGGTATTGGAGCCGGGGCATTACGCTGTTAGAATGCTGTTTAGGCATTGTTGCGGTGGTGGTGCCCGACGGATGCTTTGAATGAGTGGAGGAATCAAATGACACCAACGACAAGTGCACTTTGTGCAGCCCTGAGCCTGGCCGCCGTCGGAGGCTTGACCGCGTTCAAGACTCCAGGGGACAAGGACGTGAATGTGATCAACACGCCCAATGTGAACGTCGTGAACTCACCGACGGTCACCGTTGGCAACACCGTTGCCGTGGCGGTCCAGGAGAACCGGGAGTATGTAAGGATTCGAATTGAGGCAGTTGGAACGACACCAAATTCTTCGATCCCAATAGCCAATAGATATGTGGTACCGGCCGGTAAACGGCTACACATCACCCATGTATCAGGGATTGTCACGTTCGACAGTGACGAAGACCTCATGATCGTGACCGCCGGCATTGTGGACGGATTCAATCCCCTTGCCCAAGTCTATATTCCTTTCGGGGACGAAACGCCGACATTGGGGCCCAACATTGGCGCCCACACATTTGGAAGTCCCGTCGACGTCTTTGCCAACGAAGGTGAACAGGTCGGCGGCTTCTGGACCCGAACCGGCTCTAGCTCGAGCGTCCTGACGCTTCAGATGACTGGATACCTCGTCGATATGCCCTAGGTTCCGCCAATTCCCCGTTCTAGTGTTTAGGACGGGGGATGATACATTCTGGGTCGTCGCCTGCCGCCCTTGGCCCGAACGGTAACCATATTGCTCTAGTGATGCTTCACCCGGCCAGAGCCAGATCGTCGTCAATTCAATCTATCTCGCTCGATGGAGCGAGTTTTGGAGGAAATCATGTTCTATGGCCGATCCAGTTATTTTGGCGGCAGCAATTCTCGGTGGTCTGTAACGGGCCTCCTACTCCTCATCGCAAGCGGCGCCGTGATGGCCCAAGATGACCCAAACGATTGGCCAACTTTCAATCGAACCCTTCAGGGTGATCGGTTTTCACCCCTGGATGAAATCACTCGATCGAATGTGTCGAGCCTAAAACGCGTTGCCACTTTTGACTCCGGGCAGCGATTGAATTTCCAAAGCGGCCCAATCGTTGTCGATGGGACGATCTACGTATCAACCGTTTATCACACCTATGCCGTCGACGGTAGAACTGGAAAACTCAAGTGGAAGCACGTTCACAAGATGCCAGTGCCAGGCGGTACCGGCGCTCATCGCGGAGTCGCCTATCTGGACGGCATGATTTTTCGCGGATTCAACGATGGCATCGTCGCTGGATTGGATGCGGCGACCGGAAAGGTGATATAGGCCACAAAGCCACTGGTTAATCCTAAAATCGGTGAGAGTATGCCGATGGCGCCGGTGGCGTGGCAAGGCAAAGTGTTCATTGGCAATGCCGGTGGAGATATGTTTGGCGTCACCGGGCGAGTCTACGCATTGGATGCCAAAACCGGCCGCGAGCAGTGGGTATTCCATACCGTGCCCAAAACTGGGCCCGCCACTCAGACGTGGCCCAGAAGAGACCGCATTCCGCCCACAGGAGGCGCGACCTGGACGACATACAGCGTTGATCCTGAAAACGGAGTGCTTTACTTTGTGCCCGAAGTGAGAAATGGGCTTGCCCTTTACACGAACTGCCTACTCGCAATCGATGCCAGTACCGGCAAGCTTTTGGGTTATCACCAGGCGGTGAAGAAGGACTATCATGACTGGGATGTTGCATCCGCTGCCGCGCTCGTAACCACGAAAGGCGGGCGGAAGGTGGCCTTTCTGGCTCCCAAGGATGGATACCTCAATGCGCTCGATCGAAGCGGGGTCGGTTCCAAGCCTGGTAGTTCGGCATTCAATCGACTCTTCCGAACCTCGGTCGCCCTTCGATTCAACGATACGGCCAAGTTAACGGACAAGAAATTCACTCGCTTCGCGCCGGGCGTAGAAGGCGGGGTCGAGTGGAATGGCCCTGCCTATGACCCCCAGTTGAACTTGGTGTTCATGCCCGTTATCGACTGGCCTTATTCCGTAAAGCTCGGTGATAATCGCGATCTCTACGAGGCCAAGCCAGGCACCCCGTTTACCGGTACCCATGACGGTGGATTTGGCAAGAAGGAACCCTTGTCGACAGCTCGAGGCAGGGTTGTTGCGGTCGATGCCGGCTCTGGAAAGATCAAGTGGATCTACCGAGCGCCAACCCCAATGGTAGCCGCGGTCACTCCAACGGCCGGAGGCATCGTGTTCGCGGGCGACTTACATGGAAATGTCAGCGCATTCGACTCACGCGACGGTCAGCTGTTATGGCGGGACCGAACTGGGTGCGCCGTTGGTGGTGGCATCGTCAGTTACGCGGTTGACGGAAAGCAATACATTGCCGTCGCCGCCGGGATCAATTCGACAAGTTGGGGCGGAAATCGCACAAACAGGTTGATCATATACGCGCTCCCCTAGCCGGGACAATGCAGTCTGGAGGCTGAAGGCGCCATACAGCCTTCGGCTTCTTAGCTGTACAGCGAGCGCTCCTTCCATTCTTTGCCCCGAGTGTGCGACGATAGATGCAACTGTGAAACTGCCTCTTCTATTCGCACTTGCCATTGCAGGAACCGCCACCTGGGCCAATGACGGCTATGCCATCGATACCGGGGGCGCCCTCAACTTTTCCCGGAGTCCGCACGTGCAGATGGTGAGCGAAGATATCCGGATGTGGCTTGACGATGACCGTGCGCGAGTGGAAGTGAACTTCATTTTCAAGAACCACGGCCCCCGACACACGCTCACGATGGCATTTCCCGATCAGGCATATAACATCGACCCTCCCATGATGGAGGGCCCTAAATCCTGGGTCGATGGGCGGCTAACGCCCATGAAATATCGCCGAGTGGAGAAAACTGGAGACGAAGAAGATTCGACTTCATACGGAGTTTGGGCCAAGCAAGTGACCTTCGGAAAGGGACAGACTCGGCGGGTTCGGTTCACTTACCAGGTGAAACACAGCTGGAATGTTGCCAATGAAGCTCGAGCTTCTTACATTCTCCGTACAGGAGCCACTTGGCGCGGCCCGATTGAGGAGGCCAAGGTAACAGTCGACTGGTCCCGCGTCAAGAAGCGGTATCCGCCGATTATCAGCGAATGGCATGATGAGGGCCGCAAGCTCTCGGGTCCAGAGTGGAAATTCGGCGAGAAGCGAGCGACTCGGGTCTACCGAAACTTCGTTCCCGATTTTGACCTCCACTTTGAGATGAATCCCAGCTTTCGGCATGTATTGCTGAATGGCGACTCGATGGGCGAGATCTATCCGCGCGTCCATTACATCGGTGATCCGTCTGATCTAGAGATCGCGGTTGCTTCAATTCCCCGCTTCTTCCAAGACCTGGAAGCCTTGCAGCCGAAGGACTGGACCAATCCCGTGACGCGCTTCTTTGGCGGAAGGATTGACTTCCCCAATGCCAATTCCATGCTTCTGGGAGGTCGGCGGACCGTGCAGCTGAAGCGACCCACCTTTGTGGGAAAGGGACCCAAGTATTGGAGTGAGAACGGCGTTGAGATGGTGTACTTGCGGGACGTGATCGAGGGAGTCGGCGGCAGCTATCGGTACGACGCTCGGTCAGGGCGCGTGGATTTGCGCATTCCCGCCGAGCGCCGCTAGTCGGCCGATCCTCTTAGCCGCTCTTGTGCATTTCCAGGGTGACGTTGCCCGTCACCGCGCTCACGTCCAGGCTGCCCTTACCCGAGCCCAGACGTCCGGTGATCCGCTGATCGCTCTTGGCTTCGTCTTCCAGCTTGAGCGCGGTGGTCACGTCCCCGCGAAGGGTTGAGAGAGACACGCGGCAGTCGCTGCCATCGGCAATGCTCACCAACGAATCCCCGCTTACGGTTCGCGCGTTGAGGGCGCCAGTCACGGGGCTGTCCAGGTCGATTTGCACGTCGCCGCTGACTGCTTCCACAGAGATCGTCTTGCCGGAGCTTTGCACGATCTTGACGTTGCCACTGGCGGTGCGCGCATTGATGTTGCCGTCGATGCGAGTCAGGTCCACGTTGCCCGATTTGTTCTCTACGGTCAAGCTGGGGGACTTTGCGTCCTCGATCTTGAGATTCCCGCTGTACGCGTTCACCTCGATCGTTCCGTTCATCTGCCTTAAGTGTACGTCCCCGCTCCGGTTGGTGATCCGGGCCCCGCTGGCGGTATCAAGCACTTGTACATCGCCTGATTCCGAACGAACTTCAACGAAGCGCTTGGTAGGAATCTGGATGTTGAGGTCCACCGAGAGGCCGCTCATCTCAGGCTGCTTGATGAGCACCAGTTCGTCGCTCTCTTCGATGACCAGGGTGTAGCCGTTGGCCTTGTCCCGCGCATCCTCGATGCTGCTGCCTTTGACTCT
>CAMLEL010000255.1 GCA_946478935.1 uncultured Armatimonadota bacterium | reverse complement strand
ACATCGCGAAAATGCGCGAAAACCTCCCGGTCTTTGGCGGATACACGCTCCATCAAATCCTTCCAGGTTGCCAGGTCACCAGTTGACTTGGAACCCACCAGCAGCGAAAGATAAGACTCTTGGCCATGCACGTAGTACCACCGGAGACGCTGGCGGACCTTTTCCCGAGTCTCGGCCAACTCCTGAGCCGCATCTTTCAGCGATCCGGCAAGCGCCACCTGCTCACGGCGACCATCGGAAAGTTTGTCCGTCGTCTCGACCAGCGCACTCTCAACCTGCCCCAGCCGGGCATCCACCACATTCAGATCGCCTTTCACCTTTCGCGCCGCTTTCTTGGCTTGGTTTAACTCACGCGACACTTTGCCTCGCTTGGACTGAATGCTCTTCAGATTCCCCTTCAAATCCTTGACCGATCGCTGCTTGGCTCGGCTTTGTGCCGACATATAGCAGGGCGTTAGAAGCAGAATCACACCAACTGCCATCGCAATACCGCGCTTCATCGGTACCTCAGCGGCGTTCGGACCGCGATCATGGAACAAACGAAACCGTAAAAGGCTCCCAAGGCTGGTAGCAGGATCAAGAACGGAACCCAGGGAAACGGAGGCAACTGAACGTTGGCAAAGAACTCCGGAAGCCTAAACTCAATGACAACCTGGCAGGCAAAGAGAACGATCGTCGCCAAGACTCCGCCGATCGCCCCCTGAACAAATCCCTCGATGTAAAAAGGAATCCGCACTGTAAGAAAAGACGCACCGACAAGCTGCATGATGCGTATTTCCAATCTCCTCGAAACAACCGTCAGGCGAATCGCATTGTAAATGAGGATCCCCGCGGTGACGAACAGCACACCGCCCAACACCAAACCCAGCCAACTCACGATCGCCTGAAGGTCCACAATCAGTTCGGCCACGTCGCTCAAATACTTGACTTCGTCGGCCTTCACCCCCTTCACGTTCTTGACCTTGGCTACGATTTCGGCAGAGTCTTTCAGCTCAGACAAGGTGACTTTGAGCATGTCCGGATACGGGTTCTCTAGCTCCGCATACTCTCGATGTTCCGAGTGCTCGGACAAATATTTTTGCCATGCCTTATCACGCGGAATCCACGTCGCCGCTTTGACCCCGGGAATCGCGCGAATGTCCTTGGCGATGCGAGATATCTCAGCTGGCTTCGTTCCATCCACAATGCTGGCGCGCATCTCGAAGAGCCCGGTCAGTTGACCTGCGCTGGATCGAAGCTGCCCATAAACGTAAGCCAATCCGCCGATCAAAAACAATGCCACCGCCACGGTTGTGACCGCAGCGAAAGTCATCCAACCATTCCGCCGAAGCGCCATAAACCCTTCGGAAAAAAGAAACTGGATCCGATCAAGCATGTTCCGTCGCTCCCGCAGAATCGGAGATGATTCGCCCTGATTCCAGTTCGACCGTCCGCTTTGCCATTCGCTCGACCACCATCATGTCGTGGCTCGCAACCAGAACCGTGGTTCCTTTCGTGTTCAGATCTCGCAGCAATTCCATGATTTCCCATGAATGTTCCGGGTCCAGATTGCCGGTGGGCTCATCCGCCAACAAAAGGGTGGGCTTATTGATCAGCGCCCGTCCAATCGCGACACGCTGCTGCTCGCCACCGCTGAGCTCATGCGGAAAAGCATCCGCACGGTGCCCGATCCGAACCTGCTCGAGAATCTCCGGCACGCGCATCCGGACTTCTCGCCGAGAGTGCCCAACCGCCCGCATCGCATAGGCGACGTTCTCCCAAACCCGCTTTCTGGGCAAAAGCGCAAAGTCCTGAGGCACGATCCCCATTTCTCGGCGCAGGGCAGGCACCGCCCAATCCGATAAATGGGTGAGATCGCGGCCGTTGAAGTGGACTTTTCCAGCCGTATTGTGTGCTTCCCGAGTCAAAAGCTTCAAAAGGGTGCTCTTGCCGGCTCCTGTTCTGCCAACAAAGAACACAAACTCGCCTCGTTCGATTGAAAGAGTGGCGTCGCGAAGCCCGTACACCAGTTCCGTATAGCGGACTTCGGCTTTCTCATAGCCGATGTAGGGTGTTGCCATCGCTTCCCTGCCGGTTCGTTCTTCCTGAACTTGGCGTCCTAGCCTACCCAAAGTGGCCCCGACGCCGTTCCACTACGATCAGTCGCAAAGAACCAGTTCAAGCTAAAATCTCCACGATGCCTACGAATCCATCCGCCGATCGGTTTCACCGCACGCGAGAGGACCACAGTCGCGAAAATGCGGAGGATTACGTGGAGTTGATCGAGGCGCTGATAGAGGAAACCGGCGAAGCCCGCGCCGTAGACCTGGCTGAACGGTTGGGCGTGAGCCACGTGACGGTTTCCAAGACTATTCAACGTCTCCAGCGTGAGGGATATGTCACCACCCAGCCATATCGGTCGATTTTTTTGACGGATAAAGGTCGTCAAGTCGCAGTGGATTCTCGAGCCCGGCATGAGCTTGTTTTGAAGTTCTTGCGAAAGCTTGGCGTTCCTGAAGCAGTCGCAGAAACCGACTCCGAAGGCATCGAACACCACGTCAGCGAAGAAACGCTGGACGCCATGCGTCGCTTCCTCAACATCTAAACTTCGATAATCACGGGCAGGACGAGCGGTCTCCGCTGAGCCTTCTTTTGAATCGCCCGCTTCACCACATCCGCCGCATCGGATCGAACCCGGCCAACGTCCTTCAGTTCTTCTCGATTCAACGCCTGCAAGGCATCGCACAGCAGGTCGAACGCATAGTCCATCGTGCCGTCTGGCCCGTGGAATCCCCGACTCTGCAAGACAGGATCGGCCACAATGTCTCCCTTTTCCACGTCCAAGGCGATCGTCACGACGACCATCCCATCGTTCGAGATATTGTAGCGGTCTCGCAGGACCTCGTCGGTGACGCCAACGACTCCGGTGTTGTCCACCAGCACGCGGCCAAACGGTACGGCATCTGATTCGATTCGCGCGGCCGTTTCATCCATGCAAAGCGCGTCGCCATCGTTCAGCGTAAACGCCCGGTGCTCGGGAAAGCCCATTTCCATCGCAATCTGGTTGTATAGGTGTTGGTGGCGAGGTTCGCCATGCACCGGAGCCACGTAGTAAGGCTTGGTCAGGTTGATCATCATCTTGATCTCTTCCTGATAGGCATGCCCGCTGACGTGGATTGGAGCCGCGGATTCATAGATCACGTTGCAGCCCTGGCGGAACAGCCGATTGATCGTGCGCCAAATCGCTGCTTCGTTTCCAGGAATCGGCCGGGCGCTATAGATGAGCGTGTCACCCTGCTTGATCTGCAGCCGACCATACTCCCCCTTCGACATCTGAACCAGTGCGGACATCGGCTCGCCCTGACTACCAGTCGTCAGGATCGCAACCTGATCATCCGGAAACATCTTGAGATCGCCCAAACCGATCCGGACGCCCTTTGGAATCTTCACGTAGCCCATTCGCTCGCAAATATCCAGGTTGGCTTCCATGCGCCGACCCACCACCGCCACCTTGCGGCCGAATTCTCCGGCAACCTCAAAGAGCTGCTGCATCCGGTGGATGTTGCTCGCAAAAGTCGTCAGCAGAATCCGGCTGGGTGCCGCGGCAAAAACCGACCTGAGCCCCTCAGTGACACGACGTTCACTTGGGCCCCAACCCGGTCGCTCCACGTTGGTTGAGTCGCTCAATAGCAGCAGCACGCCTTCACGGCCCAGCTCCCCGATTCTCGTAATGTTCGTCAGTTTGCTATCGACCGGAGTGAAATCAAACTTGAAGTCGGCTGTGAAGAACACGATGCCATGTGCCGTCCGAACAGCCATGCAGCAGGTCTCTGGAATGCTGTGCGTGATCCGCACCGGCTCCACCGAAAGCGAGCCTGCTTCGATGATGTCGCCCGGCTTGAAGATTCGATAGTCGACCTTGGTCGAAGGAATCTTTTCGTCAAGCTTGCTCTTCAAGAGGGCGTGCGTGAATTCCGAAACATAGAGCGGGCAGTCCAATTGAGGCAATAGGTACGGCAAGCCCCCCACATGATCTTCATGGGCATGTGTGATGAAAACGCCCCGCACCCGATGCTTGTTCTCGATCAGAAATGTGAAATCGGGGATCACAATGTCGATCCCAAGCATCTCCTCATTTGGAAACGAAAGGCCGCAGTCGATGACGACCAGGTCATCTCCCTGCTCGACCACTGTGCAATTCTTACCGATTTCTCCCACTCCGCCGAGCGGAATCACGCGAACAAGACTCATCGGCTGACAGGGTACCGCTTGTCGCCTCTATTAAACGTCTATCCGACTCCGCTCTTCCAAAGTGGCTAGAATCAGGATGTGCCCCTGCGCGCCCTCATCTTCGATTTCGACGGAACGATCATCGACACCGAAACGCCCGAGGTCCACACCTGGCAAAAAATCTTCCGAGACCACGGCGTCGAGTTCCCCGACGCCTAC
>CAMLEL010000254.1 GCA_946478935.1 uncultured Armatimonadota bacterium | reverse complement strand
AAACATAAAGAACCGCGCAAATGCGCGGTCCGAAGTTGCAGTGATCGAAGCGCCGGAAACGGTTACTTCGTGATTTTCAAGATCTTGTAGTGCTTCTTGCCCTCGGGCGCCTCGAAATGAATCTTGTCACCAGCGGCTTGACCCATGAGGGCAGTACCCATGGGTGATTCATTGCTAACCCGGTCGCGGTCGGGATCTGCCTCAATACTGGTGACGATTCGGATCTCGAAATCATCGCCGTAATCCGTGTCTTCGACGTGGACTTTGGACCCAACACCGACGTAATCAGTCGGGATCATCGAGTCGTCCAGAATGGTCGCGTTGCCGAAAATGGTCTTCAGTTCAGCGATTCGGTTTTCAACCATTGCCTGTTCGAACTTCACCTCATCCAATTCGCTGTTGTCTTCGCTGAATTCACCGTGCTGCTGACTCTCCCGAATCCGATCGGCTATCTCGGGCCGCTTGACAACTGTGAGGTGCTCCAGTTCTTCCTGCAGAGACTTGTGTCCCTCAGGGGTGAGCAGGTAACCGCCATGATGTTCTTGAATCAATTGAGTGTCGTTCATGTTTGAATCTTGCCTTCCTCAAGACCGGGGTCAGGCATTATAGCCGGTTCCCTCGCGTGGGAACCACATGCCTTTCGTAAAGAACGCCGAGAACAAGTTTTAAGTTCTTCAAAAATTGCCCAACGGGTTAATATATGGCAACTTTTGCGAGTTTCTTACCGCTCCCTGATCAGATTGTCGTGGTGGGGTAGAGTTTCGATTCATGAAGCGGGTTGGACTTGGAATGGTTGCGCTAGCCGCAACTGCTTTCGGCCAACAGGTTCAGCCGCCCGTCAACCTTTTTCAAACGGTCCGGCCGCAAGTTCTGTTGACCATCCGTCGCGATCCAAATGGATCGCGGGCTGATTTGCTGGAAGCCCGTACGATTGATCCCAAGTATCCCGCTGAGCAATTGAGATCTCAGATCCTCGAATTGGGGCGCCAACTCAATTCCGAACCACGGGGATTGGTCGTGGGTCGGTCATCGATTTCTGGAGACGAATCGATGACCACCATCAAAGCATCGTGCGCGATCGATGAAATCATTAATCGGCAGGGTCGGGGATTCCACTTGACGGAGATCAGCCGCGCTTTCGTGGGTTATGAAGAGCCAAACCGAGTAACGGGTCTCAGCGTCCAGTTCGTCGGTGAAACTCCGACCAACACGACCCTCCTCGAATACGGCGGACCCCAGAAACCGGTGCAATTACAAGCAATTTTCGACGAGACTTTTCGCACTATTGAATATCGGATCAAACTGAATACGCAGGTTCCGGCTGAGATTTGGATTCCCGATGGGCATGAACAAAAGGCAGTCGAAGTTCCGTCCACACAGGCGGACAAGGGGATCGATTGGACAATTTGGGGGCTCATCGCCGTAGCCGGCATTGCGCTTGGTGCGTTGGTATACTCGCTCCTCGTTGGGTTAGCCTCCAAAAAGCGTTCGTCAGGATAACATCAGGCAATCAATATGATCGACATAACCAAGGTTACACTTCGCCAACTTGTTGAAATCGGCTACGACGAGAGAGCCTCCGACGTCGCGATTAAGGCCAACGCCCACCCAACGATGCGCCAGCACAGCGTCTTTAAGGCTCTTCCGGGCGACTTCCCGGTCGTTGATGCCGAACAGGCAAAGCGAATGATCAGCGAGGTCATGAGCGAGCGACAGATCCAGGTGTTCGAAGAAACATGCGAAATGGACCTCGCCTTCGAAGTCGAAGGGAAGTGCCGTGTTCGTGCGAACATTTATATGCAGCGCACCACCTGGGCGATCATGATGCGAATTATTCCTCTGCGCATCATGACGATTGAGGAACTTGGACTCCCTCCAGTTCTCCGAGAACTCTGCAAACACCGCTTGGGGCTGATCCTGGTTACGGGACCCACGGGTTCTGGCAAGTCCACCACGCTAGCCGCGATGATCGACGTCATTAACGAGCAGCGACCGGTTCACATCGTCACGATCGAGGACCCGCTCGAGTTTGTGCATCAGGACAAATCCGCATATATTAGCCAGCGCGAAGTTCATATCGACACCTTGGAATTCCGTCCTGCCCTGCGCGCTGTCGTCCGAGAAGCTCCTGACGTCATTCTGGTTGGTGAAATGCGAGACCAAGAGACCATGCACTCAGCCATGCAGGCGGGTGAAACGGGTCACCTCGTCTTCTCGACGGTACACACATCTTCGGCCTACGAGACGATGGACCGTATCATCAACATGTTTCCGCCGCATGAAAAGCAGTTCCTCTGTCAACGCCTTGCCGGTTCACTCCGGGCCATCATTGCGCAAAAGCTTGTGCCTCGCGCGGACGGTAATGGGCGAGTTGTCGCAAATGAAATCTTGATTTGTACGCCAACTGTCACTAAACTAATTGAGGACGGTCACTTTACAGACTTGTACCACGCCATGAACGAGGGCGCTTTCTGGGGCATGCAGACGATGAACCAGAGTCTCGTTCGGTACGTTAAGGCGGGCATCATCACTGAGGAAGTCGCGTTGAACTACGCGGGCATCGCCTCAGAGCTAAAACAAATGCTCCGCCGCTAGAGGAGGAGTCTTATGGGCGTCAGTATCGACGCGCTGTTGAGGGAGCTGGTGGACAAAGACGCCAGCGACCTGCATTTGAAGTGTGGCGAACCGCCTATAATGCGGATTCGCGGCGATCTGCATCGCGCCAACTACCCGATATTGTCGGAGCAGGAGCACCGCGAATTACTCTTCAGCATTTTAAATGAAGAGCGTCGGGAGAAGCTTGACAACTTCAAAGAAGTCGATCTGTCCTACCATGTAGAGGGCCTCTCCAGGTTTCGCGTGAACATGTATTGGCAGCGCGGCCAGCCGGGCGGCGTCTTCCGCGTCATCCCATTTAAGATTCGCACCATCGACGAGCTATCCATGCCGCGAGTTTGCAAACAATTGGCGCTCCTTCCCCGAGGGCTGATCCTGGTCACGGGCCCCACGGGTTCAGGAAAATCTACTTCGCTTGCGGCAATGATCAATCACATCAACCTCAGTAAGAAGTCGCACATCATGACCGTTGAGGATCCAATCGAGTACGTGCATGAAGACAAAGTCTCGATCATCAATCAGCGCGAGCTTGGTACGGATACGCACAGCTTTGCCGACGCGCTGAAGCACGTGATGCGCCAGAACCCAGACGTCATCCTCGTTGGAGAAATGCGCGACTTGGAAACGATTCAGTTGGCAATCACGGCAGCTGAAACGGGCCACCTGGTCTTTTCGACCCTCCACACCGTGGATGCGGCTCAAACGATCGACCGTATCGTCGATGTCTTCTCCCCCGAGCAGCAGGCGCAAATTCGTACGCAGTTAAGCGTCACCCTGCAAGCTGTCATTTCACAGTCCCTTTTGCCGACCAAAGACAACGTATCGCGTGTAGCGGCCTTTGAGGTCATGACTGCGACACCCGCTATTCGAACGCTGGTCCGCGAAGGCAAAACTCACCAGCTCTATCTCGACATTCAAACGGGGGCTGAACTTGGAATGCAAACCTTGGACGGCTCGTTGCTGGGCCTGCTGAAGGAAGGCAAGATCGATTACGAGCACGCACTCTCAAAATGCTCAAATGTCCAGGACTTTGTGAGACGTGCCACGAACATGGGTGTGGCGGAGGCTGTCAGTGCAACGAATTAACGATCTACTCAAACGCTGTGTGGACATGCAAGGGAGCGACCTGCATTTTAAATGCGATACGGGCAAGGTTTATGTTCGAATCCATGGTGACCTCATCCAACTTGAAGACGAGCCACATTTCGATGATACAGAGTTCCGGGAACAGCTGAGCGGCATCTTGAGACCCGACCAGATGGACAGGTTCGACCGCGATCTGGAGCTCGACTTTGCGCATGAGATCAAGGGTGTGAGCCGATTCCGTGGCAATGCCTATCAGCAGCGAAACCACATGCAGGCTGCATTTCGGGTGATCCCATACGACATTCAAAACATGGAAGACCTGCAGCTTCCATCTGCCTGCTATGACTTCATCCAACGTCCTCGCGGGCTGGTTTTGGTTACCGGCCCCGCTGGCTCCGGAAAGTCGACGACGCTTGCTGCGATGATCGACCGGATCAACCGCACTCAAAAGACCCATATCATTACGGTCGAGGACCCGGTCGAGTTTGTTCACGACAACCATGTCGCGCTGATCAACCAGCGCGAACTGGAAGTCGACACAATGTCGTTTGCGAACGCCCTGAAGTACGTCCTACGCCAAGACCCGGACGTGATCCTGGTTGGTGAGATGCGCGACTTGGAGACCATCCATTTGGCAATCACCGCTGCGGAAACAGGCCACCTGGTTTTCGCAACTCTGCACACGGTCGACGCCGTCCAAACCGTAGATCGAATCGTTGACGTCTTTCCGATGC
>CAMLEL010000253.1 GCA_946478935.1 uncultured Armatimonadota bacterium | reverse complement strand
ATTTCCGAGAAGAGTTGAGTGGGGCCGGGAAGACTACACGCTGCCTTCCAGAGTTCAGGTTCATGCGGCTGCGGCCAATCAGGCGGAACTGCGCACCGCGACGGACTCCCTGGCCGCGCTCCTGAAGGAGCGTGGCATTGCTGGAAGCTTTGGAGCAAAAGCCGGTGTGGGTTCCGCCATTCGGATTTCCATTGGCCCGAGCGATGGGAAATCCGATGAGGGCTATCGGTTAATCGTGAGTTCCACGGGAATCGAAATCGTTGGAAACAGTTCTGCAGGGGCTTTCTATGGAGTCCAGACCCTTGGCCAAATGCTGCGCACTGTACGCGGCAGGACGGTTGTCCAACATGCACGGATCGATGATGCGCCCGCGTTCGCTTGGCGGGGCTTCATGCACGACACAGGGCGTAACTTTCAGGAGATTGGCGAGTTAAAGCGACAGATCGACCTTGCGTCGAAGTTCAAAGTCAATCTCTTCCACTGGCACCTCACGGACAACCCGGCTTGGCGAGTCGAATCTCGCATCTTTCCTCAGTTGAATGATCCCGCCCACCGTCGAGCTGGCCGCGATCCGAGCCGAACCTATAGCTTCGACGACATCCGGTCCGTCATCGCATTTGCCAAAGCGCGCCACGTTCGCATCCTGCCGGAACTCGACATGCCGGGCCATTCTCAATACTTCAAGCCGGCGATGGGATTCGAGATGGCTTCACCCGAGGGAGTTTCTGCACTGAAGCAGCTGATCGAGGAGTTCTGTAAAGAGATTCCAAAGCAAGACTGTCCCTGGCTCCACATTGGATCAGATGAAGTGCGCATTCCGGACCCTCCCGGATTCATGCGCGAGATTGGGGCGAAGGTTGAATCTCTGGGTCGAGTCCCCGTGATCTGGAGTCCGGGCCTTCCCAACACGGGCAACATGATCGAACAGCCGTGGACTGAGGAGTTCACCGGATCGAAAACGGCTACGATTCTCGATTCCAGCGCGGGATATTCCAACTTTTACGATCCTTTGCTGCTCGTCCAGCGGTATTTCTTTGCCCAGCCGTGTGCGACACCGGTGGGGAACTCGCGGGCCCTTGGCAGCGTGCTCTGCGTGTGGCCAGATGTTCGAGTGGATGACAAGCGAAACATCGAGCGTCACAATGGCGTTTGGCCAGGTGTTCTTGCGATGGCAGAGGCGACTTGGGTAGGGCGGCCCTCCAATGGCCGAGCTTTCTTGTATGAGGCGCCCGACCCGGATTCTGCAGCGGGACACAGTTTCCGGGAGTTTGAATCGAGGTTGGGGATCCTGCGCGATTCAATGTTTGCCAAGACACCCTTTCCGTATGCTGCGCATTCGGGATTGAAGTGGCGCGTATGGCTGGATGGATCCACAGATGCGACTACGGCATTCGGCGGTTCGGTGCTGCTTGCGGATGCAACTCAAAGGAACGGGCTATTCAAAGATGCCAAGTCAGATTTGGCCCACGCCGAAACGGTTGTCCGCTCGCCTCGGGCTCAAAAGGTCTTTGCATGGATTGGTTTTGAGACTTCGGCTCGATCAAATCGGAAGGGCAGCGGGGTTCCGCCAGAGGGTCAGTGGGACCCGTTCGGGGCGGACGTTTGGTTGAATGGTGTGCGCGTGGAGCCGCCACGTTGGAATCAACCGGGCACGAATCTGTTCACGAGACATACGTGGCACCAGCCGCCGAACGAGATACCGTTCACGGATGAAGAGCTCTTTTGGACGCGGGAACCCGTTGCGATTGATCTCATGAAGGGTGAGAAACGCTTGCGCCTCAGGATTCCGCGGGGCTATCCAATCCAGACTTGGCAGTTTGCATTTGTTCCGGTCCGCCGGACCAAAGCTGGACGGTATGTGGAAGAAACATCGGTTGCATTCGATCTGCCAAAGAAGTGAAGCTCAGGTTCAGTGAACCTGAGCTCTTCATCGTTTACTCGCCCGAGTTTTGGCCACCTTTGTTGCCGTCACCTTGATTGCCTTGATCCCTGCCTGCCTGGAGGTTTGGGCGGCCTCCGCCAGTGTTTCCTTTGTTTTGGCGATTGGACTTCTTGTCTTCGTCACTCTGATTGCCTTGCTGACCTTGGTTCGTCCTGTTATCCTGGTTTTGATCGCGATTCTCTTTGCGCTCGTCCATTTCACGTTGACCGCCCTGGTTGCCCTGTCCTCCCTTTTGGCCCTGCTCCCAGTTCTGATTGGCCTGTCCACCTTGGCCTTGGTTCGGCTGTTTGGGCATGTCGTTTTGGTTCATCTGGCCGCCACGGTCGCCACCGCGATTATCTTTGTTGTTAGGCATAGAACTCTCCTTTCTGACCCGCAGAATAATTTAGGGCCAGGTACATCTTCTTAGAGGGATGAATTCTCAAGTTGCGGTGACGAATCGGGATGTGTAAAAGGATAAGAATCGAGATGCAGACCGATCATGTCCTTCGTCAGGGTATGGCGGCGAGTGGCCCAAGCCATAATCCACAAAAGAGGTGAGCTGTTAATAGTGAGAGTGAAGAGAGCATTGATCGTCGGCATGGCCGTGGCATTGATCGCGATGGCATCGGGATCTGGACCCCAGCGAAAACTGAAAGTCCGCATCGCGGTCGCGCCGCTAAACTGGTCAAGCGGAGTATTCGATGGTTGGACGGTGCCAGCCGAATTTCGCAACGCGATTCACGAGAAGCTTCAGAAGAAGTTGGCCGATACGGGCAAGTTCATCGTGTTGGAGCGAGAAGCCCTGGATGCCATTCTCAAGGAGCAGGCAATCAAGGAAGAGAACACGGGTCAGAGTATGAAAGGCAAGATTATTCCGGCTCAGGTCATGGTGCAGGGCAAGGTGACGGACTTCGAAATGAGCCGCAGCTCAACGGGCGGAGGCGTGAATATCGGCGGAATTGGGCGAGTTGGCGGTAGTGTCACGCAGGCCAAAATGTCCATGAACGTCCGACTCTTCAACGTGGACACCAGCGAGGTTTTTGCCACCGAAGATGCGGCCGGTCGGGTGAACCGAAGCGGATTCCGATTTGATGGAAATCATCGAGTGGCGTACGCCAACTTCGAGCAGTTCGAGAAGACACCCCTTGGTGAGGCCACGACTCAGGCCATCGACAAAGCGGTGGAGAAGATACTGGCCAAGATGGAAAAGACGCCGTGGACTTGTCGAGTTGCCGACTATGATGCGGCGTCAAAGGAGATCACCCTCAATGCCGGAGCGGAAGTCGGTGTGGCCGTCGGCGATACGTTCGAAGTGCACAAAGTCTCCCGGGTCATCAAGGATCCCGAGACGGGCGAGATTCTGGGTACCCGAACAGCAAAAGTGGGCGTGATTCGGGTGACCGAGATCGATAAGAAGTTCTCGATTGCGACAGTTGTGGAAGGCGAAGGCTTCGAAGCTGGCGCGATCGTTCGGGAAATCCTAAAGTAGCCAGCTGTGATCGGGCAGAAGCGGTTTTGCTTGAACCGCTTGAGGCGGTGAGGTTTGGAGACTTGCACCGTCCATTCTCTTATGGTGACAACCTTCCTAATCGCGGCCAGCGCGCTCGCTCACCAAAGCAATGCCGGAATCGTCGGAGCCTGGAATAGCAAGGTGCAATTCACGACCGGCGCATTCAAGACAGTTAAGGACTTGGAGTTTCTGATGGTTTTCACTCAGGGGGGCACGATGGTCGAATCGTCGAACTATGATGCCGCGCCACCGGTGCCTCCTGCTTACGGCATTTGGCGGAAGACGGGCGGCAATCGGTACGAAGCGAAGTACATTTTTTACGTCACCAAGGCACCGAAGGCATTCGATGAGATCGCCAATGCCGGAGGTTGGATGCCAGATGGACGCGGCGTGCTGATAGAAAAAATCGAGCTCGCTCGAAACGGCCAGTCCTACAACTCAAAGTTGACGATGAAGCTCTACGATGTCAAAGGCAAACTCAGTGAAACTTGGAGCGCTGTGTGCAAAGGCGTTCGAATGAAATTCTAGGTTACGACGCCAAGATCATCTGGTCATCACCTTCGAGCACTCGGCCCAGTTTACGCAGCGCCGAAACAATTTCAGGCGAGTCTGACTCGCTGCTGTTCAAGCACCTCAAGAAGAGCGAAAGAGCTTCTTCCCTAGTTAATTCCACCTGGATTACACAACCGTTCCAGCACATCCCAAAGAATTATTTGGAAACCATTTGCAAGTTGACACGTCTGACCCACGAAAACCGGTATTTCACCCAGATCGTGGTGGATCTGTTAGAAAACCGGCAAAAAGGTTCAAAAAGAACGTGTTTAGGCCTACCGAGAATACGAATAAGAGGTCTAAACTAAGGAAGGAAGGCCATGGGAAGGCTAAATTGGAAAAAGGTTGGGTGTGTTGCGCTTTGCGCGTTGCCAATGGCAAGCCACGCCCAGTCGCCAACCAGACTCAATTCGGATGAGAATCTCGGCGCGGCCAATGTCGTCGGTGGGACTGCT
>CAMLEL010000252.1 GCA_946478935.1 uncultured Armatimonadota bacterium | reverse complement strand
CGGACAAGCCCTTAAATTGCATGCTCTCTTCCGATTTGCCCGCTTCTTCAGCCAGTTTGAGCGACTCAGAGTAGGCTCGGTAGTCACCGGTAAGCATTTCAAATGCCCGTCCCAACTGTCTGCCTCGATCGTCAGAAATGATCAAGTTGACGTGGATGTTGTTATCGGTCAACGAACTTACGCTAAGCAGTACTTTGCCAATCTTGCGGTCCGTTGGGTCCGTTGCGTTGTCCAGGTAAAAGCCGACGTTTCCCCGCCTGGATCGAGCCCTTTGCAAGGCTTTCGCCCAAATCGCCTGCTCCTTGACAAATGCTTGAATCAAAGGTTGCAGGTTTGCCGGCATTCGGCGCTGCATGCGAGTTGGGTTGGTCGAGTAAACGATGCGCGTATCTTTTGGCGTCACCAAGTCTTCGGCTCGAAACTGAAGGAGGACTTGCGACAGAAGTCGATTTCCAGGGGCTCCTGCCTGCAACTTTTGGATGGTCGCCCAACTAGTTCCGGTGAGCGGGCCACCCGTTCGGGCGTCGTACTGATTGTAAAGGCGTTCGGCGGTCAGGTCCGCTTGCTGCTGGTTGATAGAGCCATCCTCTTTCCTTTGGGCGGCAAGCTTGTCGATTGACTTCTGGACAGCTGCCACTCTTGCAGCAAGCTCTTTGGCGGCTTCTTCCCGCTTCATCGCCTCTGTGCGCAGCAAGCGATAGCCGGTGGAGGTTTTCTCCCAGCCGGCGTGGAGGGTGCTTGCAATGCGCTTCATTAGCTCCGATGCGGGAACGTTGGAGACCCGGATGACCAAAAAATCGCGCTTCATGCTTTGCATCGCTTCGAGCGGGATCCCAATCTGTCGCGAGA
Organism: uncultured Armatimonadota bacterium; assembly: GCA_946478935.1. The sequence continues at coordinate 3,615 of CAMLEL010000252.1, read as the reverse complement.
GTTCGGCGATTGCGGTCGGGGCATCAGCTGCCCGCACCTCCGCAGAGACCTTGCGATCCAAGTCCTGTGCAGCCAGGCTCGCGGCGAGTGCAAGTGTAAATACAATAGTCATAACAGCCCGTAATAGTGTAAACCTATTGCGGAAGACGTGCCAACCCAGCGACCTAGTTCCACAGGTACAAACGCGGTATATTCCAATTAGAGACTGCCCCTTGCCCCCGAAACGGATCCTGCCATTTTCGCCGCGCAAGTCGGCTGATCGAACCAGGAGGCGATGTTGAACAGTTTCGGAGCGAAGACGACCCTTGCCAGCGGCGGCAGGCAATACACGATCTACAGCCTAAAGGCAATTCCCGGATCAGAACGGCTTCCCTATTCGCTTCGCATTCTCCTGGAAAACCTATTGCGAACGGAAGGTCAAGGCTCCGTGCAGCGAGAAGATGTTGAAAACTTGGCGAATTGGGATCCCAAGGCAGAGCCCATTCACGAAATTGCATACTCCCCGGCGCGAGTCCTTTTGCAAGATTTTACGGGTGTGCCATGCGTAGTCGATTTGGCAGCCATGCGCGATGCCATGAAAATACTTGGCGGCGATCCGGGCAAGATCAATCCTTTGCAACCTGTCGAGTTGGTGATCGATCACTCGGTCCAGGTGGATGCTTACGGCTCAGAAGCATCGCTGCTCATCAACCGCGACTTGGAGTTTGAACGAAACGAAGAGCGGTACCGATTTTTGAAGTGGGGCCAAGATGCCCTCAAGAACTTTAAAGTTGTGCCGCCGAATACGGGCATCTGCCATCAGGTGAACCTGGAGTTCCTGGCCCGAGGCGTGTTCGTCAACGATGTCACGGGTGAGGCTTATCCCGATACATTGGTCGGCACGGACAGCCACACCACGATGGTGAACGGCCTCGGGGTTTTGGGTTGGGGCGTTGGGGGAATCGAAGCCGAGGCCGCGATGCTCGGCCAGCCAGTTTCCATGCTGATCCCGCACGTAGTTGGCTTCAAACTGACAGGCAAGTTGCCCGAAGGGGCGACCGCGACCGACTTGGTGTTGCGCGTTACAGAAATGCTGCGGAAGAAAGGCGTGGTCGGAAAGTTTGTCGAGTACTACGGAGCGGGCGCATTGAGCCTGCCATTGGCGGACCGCGCAACCTTGGCGAACATGGCCCCTGAGTATGGTGCAACCTGTGGCATTTTCCAGGTGGATGGCGAAACGCTCCGCTACTTGCGCCTGACCGGACGATCTGAGACACAGGTCCAGCTGGTCGAGGACTATATGCGGGAACAGGGCCTGTTCTACACGGATGCCTCACCTGATCCGGTTTATTCCGATAGTCTGGAACTGGATTTGGCGACCGTTGAGCCAAGTGTGGCGGGTCCGAAACGGCCACAAGATCGTGTGCCCCTGAGTCAGGCGCGTACCTCGCTTCACAGCTCATTTCCGCATTTGGCTCCGGCCGCGGGGTCGGTGGCAGTGGCCGCCAAGAACGAACTTACGAATGGCAGTGTAGTCATCGCGGCTATCACAAGCTGCACAAACACCTCCAACCCAAGCGTTATGGTGGCGGCGGGCCTAGTTGCCCGGAAGGCAGCCGCACTTGGATTACAACCCAAGGAGTGGGTGAAGACTTCACTGGCGCCGGGCTCACGAGTGGTCACCGAGTACCTGAAGAAGAGCGGCCTGCTCGATGATCTGAATCAAATTGGATTCAACGTGGTCGGCTATGGCTGCACGACCTGCATCGGAAACTCGGGCCCATTGCCCGACGCCGTTGCGAAGAAGGTCCAGGAAGAGGACCTGGTCGTTTGCAGTGTGCTCAGCGGCAACCGAAACTTCGAGGGCCGCATCCAGCAGGACGTCAAGGCGAACTACCTGATGTCTCCCCCACTGGTGGTGGCGTTTGCCTTGGCAGGAACCTTGGAGATCGATCTGAAGAAAGATCCGCTCGGAAAGGATCGAGATGGGAACGATGTCTACCTAAGCGATATCTGGCCCACTCAGGCGGAGGTCGCCCAATATGTTGAGTCGAGCATCGACCGAGAGCTCTTCACGAAATCCTATGAGGATGTGTTCAAGGGCGATGAGAAGTGGGCGGCGATCAATGCTCCGGCCGGAAGTCTGTTTGCCTGGGAAGACGCCTCCACGTACATCAAGAATCCCCCGTATTTTCAGGGCATGAGCCGCACGGCACCCGAGCGCGTATCGGACGTGCACGGTTTGCGCGCGCTGGCGGTATTGGGAGACAGCATCACCACCGACCACATCAGTCCGGCTGGCTCCATCAAGCTCAACTCACCCGCCGGCAAATATCTCACCGAACGTGGCGTGGAGGCGCGCATGTTCAACTCCTACGGTGCGCGACGGGGCCACGACGAAGTCATGGTGCGCGGCACCTTTGCCAATGTTAGGCTCCGCAATCTGCTGGCTCCAGGAACGGAAGGTGGATTCACCACTTACCTGCCAACCGGAGAAGTGACTACGATCTACGATGCCTCCGTGCAATACAAGCTCGCCGGTACACCCCTGATCGTGATTGCGGGTAAGGAATACGGTTCTGGCTCCAGTCGAGACTGGGCGGCCAAAGGAACCAACCTGCTGGGTATCAAGATCGTGCTTGCTGAGAGCTTTGAGCGAATCCACCGGTCCAACTTGGTCGGGATGGGCATTTTGCCGGTGGAGTTCATGCCCGGCGAGGGACGGGAGTCTTTAGGTCTAACGGGGACGGAAACCTTCAACCTGATCGGCTTTGCGGACGCGCTCGCGGGCGGATTTGCAGCGGGCAAGGTCTTGAAAATGGAAGCCGACGGTAAGGAATTCAATGTCAAGGTCCGAATCGATACTCCCCAGGAAATCCAGTACTACCGAAATGGAGGCATCCTCCAATATGTGCTGCGACAACTGCTGAATGGATAAGTCTCAAAAGGTCCGAATTGTCACCCTCGGGTGCGCCAAGAACGAGGTCGACAGTGAGGAGATCGCGGGCGTGCTTGGCGGCGCAGGCTTCGAAATCGATGGCACGGCCAAGAAGGTCGGTGTCACTGTTATCAACACCTGCGGCTTCTTAGAAGCGGCCAAAGAAGAATCCATTCGGGCGATCAAGGAAGCCATTCGCGAGAAAAGAGCCGGTCGAACTGAGAAAGTTATCGTGGCCGGTTGTTTGGCCCAACGCATGGGCGCCGAGCTTGCCGAACTTGCTCCCGGTGCCGACCTCTACGTAGGAGTTGGACAGATGGGTCGCTTCGACGAAATCGTCCGCGAGACTCCTCGGTTAAGCCCTGACGCCAAAATCCAGGTGAGCGCTCCGCACCACCGATGGGCCGACGTTCCGACCCGGGCCCGCAGCGGTCGCCCGTGGAGCGCATATCTTAAGGTCAGCGAAGGCTGTGACCACAAGTGCACTTTCTGCACGATACCGAGTTTTCGCGGCGGGCACCAGTCCAAACCGATCGAGCGAGTGCTTGCCGAAGCGAACCACTTGGCCCGACAGGGCACTCGGGAAATCAACCTGATTGCTCAAGACGTCACCCAGTACGGTTACGACCTGTATCGAGAATTCACTCTGCCGAAGCTTCTCCGGGAACTCGACCAAGTGGACGGTATTGACTGGGTAC
>CAMLEL010000251.1 GCA_946478935.1 uncultured Armatimonadota bacterium | reverse complement strand
CGAATTCAATCGGAAAATGGCGTCAACTTCGAGATCATCGCCGATGAGAAGGCGAGAACCCAGAAGATCAACGTTTCGGGCATCGACAAACAGGCGGTCGGTCAGATCGCCGCAGACATTCGCAAGGTGCGAAAGCCAGAACCCTACAAGGGTAAGGGAATTCGCTACCAGGGCGAGGTCGTGAAGCTGAAGGCCGGTAAGCGCGCGGCCGCCAAAAAGTAAGGAGTTTTGAGCAATGGCAAATCGAACGACTGCTGAACTGCGACAGGCGCGCCATGCCCGCCTCCGCAAACGTATTCTGGGAACTGCGACCCGACCACGTCTGGCCGTGTTCCGAAGTCTGCAGCACATCTATGCTCAGGTGATCGACGACGCATCGGGTACGACCTTGGCCGCCGCCAGCAGCCAAGAGAAGGACCTGAAGGTAACCGGCAACGCCGAGGGGGCCAAGAAAGTTGGCCTCGCCCTCGCCGAGCGCGCAAAGGCAAAAGGAATCAGCGCGGTCGTTTTTGACCGAGGCGGTTTCCGCTACCACGGACGAGTTGCAACCTTGGCCGACGGTGCGCGTGAGGGAGGATTGGAGTTTTAAGCGATGAGAATGATGAACCGCTTGAGCGGCAAGCGAGAAAGCCGCAATACCGAAGGTCCCCAGCTCGACGTGCGCGTCGTGCGGACCAACAAGGTATTTAAAACCCACAAGGGTGGAAAGACTGCAAGTTGGTCGATCCTCGTCGTCGTTGGCGATAACAAGGGCCAGGTCGGTGTTGGACTCGGCAAGGCTCGAGGCATTCCTGACGCGATTCGGAAAGCTGAAGAAGCAGCTCGAAAAGCGATGTTTACGGTGCCGATGATCGGATCCACGATCCCCCATGAGATCAGGGCCGTGTCTGGCACTGCGCGGGTGATGCTGCGACCGGCAGCTGCCGGTACCGGCGTCAAAGCAGGTGGCGCAGTTCGGGCTTGCCTGGAAGCAGCCGGTATCCATGACGTTCTCGCCAAATCGCTTGGATCCCGAAACGCCATTAACATGGCCTACGCCACGATTCAGGCATTCAAGGAGCTCAGCATTCCCGAGCAGGCAGCGGAAAGACGCGGCCTGGAAGTGAAGGAACTGGTGCCCTGGCTCGAGAAGGCTCGCAAGGAGGAAGCAGATAATGCTTCGTATTAAGCTTGTGAAGAGCCCGATCGGCAACATGCCGAGGAATCGGGCCACCATCGCGGCTCTGGGACTGCGAAAGATCAATCAGGTCGTGGAGCATCAGGATTCTCCGATGATTCGCGGCATGGTCCACAAGGTCAAGCATATGGTCACGGTCGAGGAAGCCGAGGGTTCGCCCAAGAGCAATCTTGCCAACCAGCGTCGGGGCGCTGCGCCAACCGCAGCCAAGCCCGCAAAGTCAGCCAAAGTCGCCAAGCCCAAGAAGGAAGCTGCTGTAGCTGAGAAGCCGGCCAAGGCTCCAAAGGCAGAAAAGACTGAGGAAACCAAGCCAAAACGCACAACCAAGAAGGCGACCGCCAAAGAGGAAAAGTAAGTGGGACTTCACGAAATTCAACCACCCAAGGGAAGCTCGTTCAAAAAGCGCCGCGTCGGCCGAGGCATCGGCAGCGGCATGGGCAAGACGGCAACCCGCGGAACCAAGGGCCAAAAGGCTCGACGACAAATTCACCCGAACTTTGAAGGTGGTCAGTCGCCGATCTTCAGGCGCCTGCCTGTCAAGAAGGGATTCCGAAACATCAATCACAAGGAATTCGCGATCGTCAATCTCGACGATCTTGAGAAACTGTTCAACGCGGGTGACGAAGTCACCCCGGAGAAGCTTGCTGAAACCGGAATCGTCCATGTCACCAAGGACGGAGTGAAGGTATTGGCGTTTGGCACATTGACCAAGAAGCTGACCGTCAAGGCTCACAAGTTCAGCAAGGCGGCGGTGGAAGCTATCAACGGCAAGGGCGGAGAGGCGATCACGCTGTGATTGCAGGCGGAGGCGGCGACCGAAACCTGAAAATGTCGCTGGTCGACACACTTCGTCTTGCCTGGGCAGACGAAGACCTTCGGTCACGCATCCTCTTCGTTCTATTCATGTTCGCCGTGTTTGCGCTCGGCGTTCATATCCCAGTGCCCATTCCGGGCATTGACTCAAGCACCCTTGTCGAGAAATTGAAAGGGGTTCCCGCCATTGACTACCTGAACATGTTCGGCGGTGGCGCGCTGCGGAAGGTCTCCATCTTCTCGCTGGGTTTGAACCCCTACATCACCGCGTCAATCATCATGCAGGTGTTGACTAATGCCTTCCCAACCTGGAAGAAGGAACTGCAGGAAGGGGGTGAATACGCCCGTAAGCAGCAGAATCGACGAACTCGATTCTTGACCCTGTTCCTTTGTATCTTCCAAGGCTGGGGACTGCTCAGAATCATTGAGTCTGCGCTTCCACCGACTTCAACATGGGTCACCCAAGTCGTCATCGTCACGTTCTGGACAGCAGGCGCGATGTTCATGCTTTGGATGGGTGAGCAGATCAGCGAGAAAGGTATCGGCAATGGCACCTCCCTGATGATCTTTGCTGGCATTATCCTTTCTTTCCCGACCACCGGTGAACTGATGGTCGAAGGATTCCGGGATGGCAATATCGCATGGTGGAGTCTCCTGCTGGTTCTCATCATCTTCCTTGCCGTTACATGGCTCATCGTCTATTTCACCACCGCGCAACGCCGAATTCCGGTTCAGCATATGCGAAGGATGGTCGGTACGCGCATGATGGGTGGTCAGACCAGCTATCTGCCGTTTCCGGTGAACTCGGTCGGCGTTATTCCCATCATCTTTGCGGTTGCGTTGGTCGGTATCCCAGGACAGATATCCCTAATGCTCGGGGGCGAAGGTACGCCACTTGGCAGGTTCATGTATGAGGTCTCTCGGTACTTGAATCCGGCCCTGACCTTCCCCGAGGGGCTGGTGGGAATCATCCTGTACACCGCCCTGATCTTCTTCTTCAGTTACTTCTGGACCGCAATCCAGTACAACGTGGAGGATATCAGCAATAACCTTAAACGAGGCAACTCGTATATTCCCGGCGTGAGGCCTGGAAAGCAAACCAAGGAGTTTCTGGATGGTGTGATCTCGCGGATCACGGTCGTCGGGGCGTTGTTTATCGCATTCGTCGCGATCATCCAATACCTCTCACCAAGCATGACGGGCGTTCCGGCTCAGTACGTTAGCGTGATTGGCGGAACCTCCCTCTTGATTCTTGTCAGCGTCGCACTTGAGACGATGCGTCAGATCGAGGCCAACCTGCTCATGAAGCAGTACGGGCAATGAGGTGTGAGTAAGGTGTAAATGAAGGTAGGGTGAGAAGTAGTAGGTTGGTTCGCTAACTGCCTGCTTCTTGCCTTGCCTTTCAAATACCAATCTCTTTTCAACCCTGACACCCAATTTTCCCATGCGCCTAATTCTTATCGGACCACCAGGAGTTGGCAAAGGTACGCAGGCCGCTTTGCTTGAGTCCCGACTTGGGGTCAAACCGCTCTCCTCCGGCGTCATTTTCCGAGCGGAAATCGATGCCGATACTGATTTGGGTCGGCTCGCCAACAGTTACATCAAGCGTGGTGAGTTGGTGCCGAACGGCATCACCATCGAAATGATGGGCAAGCGAATCCGCAGTGAGGAAGTCCGCAGGCATGGATTTGTACTGGACGGCTTCCCACGCACCATGCGTCAGGCCGAAGCCCTTGATGAGATGTTGGCCGAGTTGGAGATGCCCCTCGACAAAGTGATCTCCATCGAAGTGGACGATGACGTCATTCTTCAGCGACTCGCTGGCCGGATGGGGTGCACAAAATGCGGTGAGATCTATCACAGCGTCAACAAGCCGCCCAAACGTGAGGGGATATGCGATAAATGCAACAGTCCCCTGTTCGTCCGCAGTGACGATCAGCCAGAGACGATCTTGGAGCGGCTACGGGTGTTCAAGGAGAACACTGAGCCGGTCAAAGAATTCTATCGGGAAAGGGGCCTCTTGCACGTAGTGGATGGTGGGCTCGATCCCGAAGACGCTTACCGTGAAATCGCCGAGGGAGCCTTGACTTGATTTATCTCAAGTCTAAATCCGAGATTGAATTGATGCGCGCGTCCGGCAAGCTCGTTGCACGCACAATCCGCCAACTCTACGAAGCGATCGTTCCCGGCAAGTCAACAACTCGGATCTTGGACGAGCTTGCGGGGAGATTGATCGCCGAAGCCGGTGGCATTCCGTCCTTCCTCAACTATCGCGGATACACTGCCAACACCTGCCTTTCCGTAAACGATGTCGTCATCCACGGCATGCCCAACGACATCCCCATCGTCGATGGAGACATTATCGACATCGACATCGGCGTTCAGTTGAACGGTTGGCACGCGGATAGCGCTTGGACTTTTCCGGTTGGGTCCATCTCACCAGAGGCGCAGCGCCTTCTCAACATCTCTCGCGAATGCCTATTTCAGGGCATTGCCCAAGCTAAAGT
>CAMLEL010000250.1 GCA_946478935.1 uncultured Armatimonadota bacterium | reverse complement strand
GTTTATAGTTCATTCAAATAGGCCAAAAGCCATACTTTCTAAATGATTTCTAAACTGACGGGTTTTCTTTTTGGGGTTCGTGTCGTATGATTTGATCGTGGAGTTCGGATTTTGGCAGTCGCCTGAACCGGACGCAGGTAGGAGAAAGCGTAAATGAGTGCAATGGCAGCGTTCGAGACCCGAATTTCCCTCGGCTCTCAAGAAAAATTCGAAAAGCTCGTGGACGGCGTCCGCAAGAAAGCGTTGAGCTTCGCGATGAGTTTGACGAGAAACCGAGCTGATGCGGATGACTTGCTCCAACTGGCGATCGTCAAGGCATGGACGCATTTCGACGCCTATCAAGACGACAAGCCCTTCCAAAACTGGCTGCTCAAGATCATCATGCGCTCACACCTGGATGCGGTAAGGACGATCAATCGCCGGCCCAAGATGCATTCACTGGATGCTCTGGTCACTCTCGAAGACGGACTTGGCCATGCCTATGAGCCGATGGATCCCACCCCGCTTCCTGATGACCCGTTCACTCAAAATCAGATCGAGGCCAAGGTCGAACGCGCACTTGCCGAATTGCCGGACAGCCATCGGCGCATCATCCAAATGTGCGACGTGGACGGACTTTCCTATGCGGAGATTGCCGATGCCGAAGGTCTAACCATCCCGACCGTCCGTTCCCGACTGCACCGCGCTCGAAAAATCGTCCGTAAAGCCCTCAAGCGGCTGCTCTAAGTTTCAACCTTGATTGCTTACTTGCCGGGTTCCACTCCCCCTGGACCCGGCCTTTTTTATGCCTTGATCGCACAAAAGTGGATCCGATCACTCTTGTGTCGAGGAGGATTCAAGCTGTAGCTGTGGAAAGCACGCACATCCACGAATCCCGCCCTGGCCAAAAGCTCTCGAATCTCAGCCTCTTCGTAAGCTCGCTGCCGATGAACTTCGGTGAATTCATTACCACTCTTCCAAAAGTTCATGGTTACCGTGATGATCCGGCTTTCCTCATCCCAATCGCCGCGCCATTGGTAACGGATCGCGTTGCCTTTCTTAAGGTTTTCCTGATCGAATAGTTCGGTCTCAAACGCATAGGCTGTGTTGATGTCGAAAATGAAGGAGCCTCCAGGTTCGAGGTGCTCGCCGATTCGCTTGAACGCACGGGCTAGATGCTCCGTTTCCAAGATGTTGTTGAGGCTGTCAAAGAAGCTGAAAGCGGCATCATACTTCTCCCCCATCGAGAAATCTGCCGCATCCCCGACCTCATAGCGAATGTCAAGCTGTTTTCGGGCGGCCTTTTTCCGAGCCTGTCGGATCATCTCCGGCGAAAGATCGACCCCGGCCATGCTCATGCCTTCGCTCGTCAAGAGTTCGCACATCGTACCGGTCCCGCAGCACACGTCCAAAACGCGGCGCGGCTTCAGGCCCTGGTGGCTGAGGAGCAGCAGGTAGTAGCCCACCCACATGCGATAAGGCACTTGCCTCATCAGCTCGTCATAAAATGGGGCAACCCCGGTGAATGCTTCTTCGCTCATTCACCTTTCAGGCGCTGTTCGGCTCGCTTGAGTCGCGCATCAACTCTCGCGAGATACACGAACAGGCCGAACCACAGCAGAATCGGCGGGATTGCCGAGATCAGTCTCCAGTCCATTATCGAATTCCTCCACACGTAGTTCCAAAATTCCGGCGCGTACCCTTAGCTTGTAAATCCACACGGTCAGAGCCGTCATCAGCCCGATCATCGCAAGGACGACATACGCATACTGCCCTTTGATTTGACCCGTCATGATTGAGTCGCTCGGGTGAAACGACTGGACTTGCGGCAGCCTTGGGAAAACATAGGTCAAAAACAGCATCGGCAGAAGGGCTGCCATCGCATAGACACCGCTGCTCTTTGCCCTCCGGTTCGGCTCGGAGATCGCTCCTCGCAGACCAAAATAGGCGGCGTAGATCAACAAGACCATCAGAAAGGATGTCTGCCGAGGATCGTTCTGCCACCACGTGCCCCACTGCACCTGTGAAAAGATGATGCCCGTAGCCATCGTCATCAGGCAAAACAAATAGCCCAATTCCATCAGACCGGTCGATCTTATGTCCCAACGAAGGTCGTTCGATTGAGTGTATCGAAAGGCAAACCAACTCGCCTGCACCAGTAGAACTGTCGCCAAAATCGGACACGGGAAGTGCCAAAAGAAAATTCGGGCCAATTCGGGCCGCTGGAATCCAACTGCATCCGGAACGAAAAAGCTCCAACCGGTGACCGCCGCAACCGCCAGGCAAAATATCCACTTCATCTTCGCCAAACCGCCTTGAACAGATACACGCCGACGGCGATGCTGGCCGCGCCATAACTCAGCAACCCAATTCCGGAGATCATGCCCTTGGTGGTATCAAACCGACCCTCGACGTCCAACGCGACACGCATCGCGCTCACCGCCATGAAGCTCAAAGGCAACAAAAGGGGAACGGCGACGACGCCGACGAGAGCGGTTCGGTGGGTAGCGTGGGATACCAAAGCTCCGCACAAGGTTACCGTACCGGCAAACGCCATGCTCGAACCCAAAATGCAAATCATCAGCAGCCACCAATTTCCGATGCCCGACTTCGTGAACCCGACGAAAAGAGCCGTTAGAAGCGCCGTGGTCACCAGCATGAAGCTCAGGTTGTAGGCGCATTTCCCCCAATAGACATCTTCCGATCGCGCCAACAGACGCAGCAGATCGCTGGTTCCCTGCTCCTCTTCGATGAGAACCGTCCGCGGCAAGGTAGCCACTGCCGAAAACAGGATCCCGACTCCAAGCAGGCCCGCGCCCAGCTGCGGACTTATCTGCAGATCGAAAGTGGCCAGTGATATCGTAACGACCGCATTGACCGCGAACAGAACCGCTGTCAGCAGTCCACTTCGGCTGCGCAGTTCGACGATCGCTTCCTTCTTCAGGATCGCCAGCCACCCTGCGTTTCGGCTCTGAGAAAGTCTGTGCGAATTCAACGGTGCGAGTATGGCAGGTCGCCCCAAACAGGATGGACGGTGAGACCGCCTTAGTCGAGACTTAGTCGGTGAGAGGCAAAGCGAAGCTCCTCCGACTCGTTTGTCGCAATCACCGCACAGCCAACTTCCAGGTGTGCGGCCAGAACTTCGCCTACTATCTCTCGCCCACTGGAATCGAGCCCCGCCATGGGCTCGTCCAAGATCAGCAGCAATGGCGTATGTTGGATAGCGATCGCCAACTTCAACCGAGCCCGCATGCCGGTCGAATACTCTTTCGCCATCTGATTTCCACTTGCCGTTAGTCCGACTGTCTCCAGCAGACCCTCAGCTCGAGACGGACAGCCACGCAAATCTGCGGCCAAAGCCAGGTGCTCAAGCCCGCTCAGTTCCGGATATACAGCCAAATCGATCCCGGAGTATCCAAGGGTCCCGGGTCGCTCCACCAAGCCTTCACTGGGCTCCACCAAATCGGCCAGGATGCGCAGCAGGGTGGACTTGCCCGATCCGTTGGATCCCTGCACAACCAAACAATCGCCCAACCCGAGGTCCAGTTCGAGGTTTCGAAAGAGCCAACGGCTCGAAAATCGCTTTCCCAGTTTTCGCGCCGTAAGCATCGAATCAGTATGGCAGTCAGATGGACTATCATTTGAGCGCGATGACGCCCGTGGGAATGCTGTTCTGTCCGCTCTGCCAAGCTGAATACCCGCACGAGTCGATTGAGTTGACCGAGCGAATGTACGGCCTAGGGCACACGTTCGAATACGTACAGTGCGGAGGTTGCAAGACGTTGCGGATCAAGACCGTTCCCGACAACATCGGCGACTACTACCCTCAGGTCTACCACGGCCATATGGCCGACGTCGTCGGCGAGTCCCCTCGCCATCCGATCAAAAAGTGGTTGATCGGCGCTCGCGACGTGTTCGAACTGACGGGCCATGGCATTGTCGGACGCCTGATCGCTTCGAGAAAGCCAGCCATGGACCTCAGATATGTCCGCCCCCTGGAAATGACGCCCGGTGAATCCATCTTGGACGTCGGATGCGGACAAGGACGCATCATTGCCCGAATGAGATCGATGGGAATCACCGCCCACGGCGTCGATCCATTCATCGACTCCGATCTAGGTTCAAGAGAATCCGGCTTCTGGGTGAGGAAGGGTTACCTTTCCGACATTCCAGAATCCTACGATGCGATTTTAATGAACCATTCCTTCGAGCACATGCCAAATCCATTGGAGATACTTCAACAAGCTCGGGAAACTTTAAAGCCCAGCGGACGCATGCTCATCCGAATTCCCACGATCTCCTGTGAGATGTGGGACCGATACGGAGTCCTCTGGTATCAGCTCGACGCGCCTCGGCATCTCTTACTACATTCACGCGAAGGCATCCAAGCACTGGCAGAGCAAGCTGGATGGGTCGTCAAAGCAATTATCGACGACTCTGATCGCTACCAATTCATTGGATCGGAGCTCTATCGTGCCGGGAGCCCCCTATATCCTGAGACTGACGAGGGCTGGCGTCGGCGGGAAGAAATCATCGCCGGACTCGACGTCCAAAAC
>CAMLEL010000249.1 GCA_946478935.1 uncultured Armatimonadota bacterium | reverse complement strand
TTCCCTCCGCGTCACCATTAGGGAATGAACCTCGGAGACTCGGCAAGGCGTTCTCTGGCCAACAAGGCGACAAATCCTGCTCCCGTCGAAGCGAAGATTAAGAATGGGACGATCAGGAACCATCCAAGGATCGGCACCAATCCCGCGATCACGAGGAACGCGGCGCTCTTGCTGAGTGCAGCATAGTCGGTGACACCAGGCGAAAGGGTTTTCATGCGCTCGGCGGCGACGATGGCCAAGCCGGCCGAGCCAACGGCAGCAATGCACAACAGCGCCATGACCATGCCCCAACCGATGAGTTTTGCGGGCGGTAACGGGCTGGAGATCAGGGCCAATCCGAGGACTCCAAGCGTCGCCCACCCGAGCAGTCCGATGAAGCATGAAGCCCAAGGTCGGTGAGTCAGCCGAGAACGTGCCTCATCCGCCTTTCTCGGAAACACCAGAGCCACTGCCAGAATCAGCGCCCAAGCCGAAAGACATATCCCACCAAGAACCGCGACAACCGAAAAACTATCACCAATCGAAACCATGAAGAATCCTCCGTTTCAATCCGCATGATAGGATTGCCGCGAACGAGGTCCAAGGAAATGGCAGCTAGTTGGGCCTTTTGGGTTGGATTGGATCCTGGATTTCTAGAACCGAAGCGGACCGGCATAGGGACCGAGTTCGCTGATTGACTGCATCTCGTTTGCGAACTCGCGAAACACTTGCCAGTACATCCCTTCCTTGTCCAATCCCATCCAGAAGTTCTCGCTTCGGGCCACGAGGAGCGCGTAGTAGCCAAACATATAGTGTGCGACCTCGCGGCGGATCAGCCGGGAGTTCACCATCAGCGCCACCTCCTCCAAAAAGCCGACGAAGTTGCGCTTCTCCTGGATACTTTCGTCGCGTAAGGCAGGATCATCGTTGGCGAGCCAATCGAGCATACGGCGGTACTCAGGCGTCTCCAAGAATCGTCTGCGCATCTGGAGGAAGTTCTCGGCCCGGTGCTGGCGACCTTGCCGAATGTATTCCATCAGGGCCACAAGGAAGGTGACAAAGCCGATGATGCCAGCTGCGATAATCGCCCAGTTCTTCCAATAGTCCAGTTCGGCCACGAAAAAAGGGTACCAAGGAAGTGATGTTGAGTGCGCTGATCGCCCTGGTTTCGGCAAGCTCCCCGGTCACGGTGGTGATGATCCATGGGGCGGGTGGCGGTGGCTGGGAGTACGATCATTGGCGGCCGGTCTTTGAACGCGCCGGATATCAAGTCATCGCACGAGATCTCTTGCCAAGTAAATCTGGCCTGGCCGAGACGACATTTGAGGATTACGTTCGGCAAGTTCAGTTTTGGAGACCCGTGACGGGCCGCGTGATCTTGGTCGGTGCGAGCATGGGCGGGATCCTCGCGTTGAAGTCTGCCTCGCTCGAACCGGTCGAGGCGATTGTTCTTGTGAACTCTGTTCCGCCAAAAGGAATCCGAACGCGCGCCGCCTATGTGTATCCACCAGTTGTGAAGTGGGCAAATGGACCACTCAAAGACACCGAAGTCTCCATGCCAGACAGTAGTCGCGAAACGATACTCTGGGCATGGAAACGGTGGAGAGACGAATCAGGGAGCGTCATGAATGAAATCTCGAGAGGTATTCCGCTGCCTCCACCTACTTCACGCTGCCTCGTGGTGATCTCCGAAGAGGACACAGACATACCTCCAAGCGTCAGTCTCAAACTTGCCAAGTGGGCGAAGGCCGACGTCCGGAGATACACCCGCATGAGTCATGTGGGCCCGCTGCTCGGGACTCGGTCTCGCAAGGTCGCAGCAGACGTGATCGCGTGGATCAAATCTGAAAGCCGATGATGGTGGTGGGGCTCTTGAGAGTCGACTTGGCGATTGAAGGCTCGAACTCTCTCAAAGACAAGCGGCGAGTGCTTTCCAGCCTGCTATCGCGGCTGCGGAACGACTTTCGGTTGTCAGCTGCGGAGATCGAGGATAACGATCAATGGCGTAGTGCGTGTATCGGCGTCGCGATCGTTTCGAATTCGAGCCGAGAGGTGGAGTCTGTGCTCCAAGCCGTCGAAGGCGTTATTGCAAGCGATCCAAGGATTGAAATTCGAGGAATTTGGCGAGAGATCGAGTCACGCTAGACTGATAGAAAGGCCCCGTCCCACCTGGAGTCGGGGCCTGGTCGCGTTACCAGCGACATCCTGTCTTTATTCTACGACCGCTTCGAATCGTTCGGCGAAAATTGTTACAGCTTTGCTGATGAATTTGCTGTACTATCGATGTACGTGTCGAAGGAATCTGTTTTTAAGGCAGTTTATTACCTGGGTTTGCCAATTATTATTGGCATTCTTTCGACTTGGGCCGCCTACCTTCTGATCGTTTTTATCAAACCGGTCAATGCCTTATACACCTCTTTCGTAACATATGAGGGCCTGACTGCCACACCGAATCCGAATATCCTCGTCCTCGCCGCGAAAGGAGACACGCCACAGGAATTGGGTCAGGCGGAAGAGGTCGAATACATCCCTCGCCGATTTCACGCAGAGCTGGCAACCCTGCTCGACAAGGCTGGCGCCAAGGGACTGGTGCTGGACTACTCCTTCACGGATCCCATGCCGACGAACGACAAGGTCCTGCGCCAATCTCTCAGGCAATTGGAGTCGATGTGGGTGGTGTTCGGACTTGAAACTGCATCAGAGGACGAGCAGACGCTCGTCGAAATGGGCGGCGATCCGAACATTGGCCGGATTGCATGGAAGCCAAGCGCAGTCTTGGCAGAAGGGTCAATACCGAAGGTTTACGACTCGTCACTCTTCGGACTTCACGATCAAAATGATGAATTTATGGGATTCCATCCCATTCAGAAAGACGCCGTGACCGGCGCCTCGAAGTACTACATTGGCTTTCTCGCTGGCCTCCTGGCGCGCGGGTGGAACCCGGCCGAAGGCACTCAGATCGATGACGAACGGCTATCGGCGGCTGGAAAGCAATGGCCATTCGATCCTGCGAACATGGCCATATTTTTGGACTTGCCCGGAACACCACGACCCTTTGCAGAAATGGACTATAAGGATGCCCTCGAAGCGCTTCGCGGAGGCAACAAGGCACCCTTTGAAAACAAGGTCGTGGTGGTTGGTCGATTCGGGGGAAGCGATGTGCATCGACTCCCCACCGGCGATACCACCGAAGGTGCAATCTTGGTTGCCCACGTGATCGATCTCACCCTAAGAGGCGGAACCAATCAGCCACAACTGTCCAACTTCGTTAACGCATTTCTCGGTGCCCTGGTCTCCGCCTTGGCAGCATTTGGGATTATCCAGGGTTCGAGGGTCTTCCAAGTCTTTATTCCCTTGACGGTCGTCTCGACGGCCATATTCGTATTGCCAAGGCTGCTTTCGAAGTACCAGGTTGGCCCCCACAGTTTTTTCTGGGGCCTTTCTGCGTGCATCGCAACGATACTCACTATGCTCCTCTTTGCACTCGTGTCTCGAAGGCAGGACTTCCGAGTTCCGGGAATGGTAGAGGATGCGACCGTGATGTTTCTCGACATGCGAAATTCTACTGCGCTTGTCAATCGGATAGGCGGTCCAGAATATCAGCGAAAAGTGGGCGCATTGAATACTCAGTTTGCAGTTTGCATCACGCACCATGGCGGCATTTTGGAGCGCACGACTGGTGACGGCTTTATCGCCGTGTTTCGACCTGGCATGCACGGTAATCATGCTCAGAGATGCCTCGATTGCGCCAAAGAGTTGATGACTATTCGCGATAAACACCCCGAACTGGTCACCGATCCCGTAATCGAATACTCGATTGGCTTTGAATCAGGTGAGGTGAGCGGCGGATATGTGTGGGAAGACGGTCACCGAGTCTGGAGTAGCTCTGGCTCCACCGTTAACCTTGCACAGCGCATTCAAGGAATTTGTGCGAATGAGGCACAAACAATGGGATTTGGACCCAACTCGAAAACACATCTTACTGACTCGCCAGCGATTGTGTCGCTTGGCAAATTCGTAATAAAGGGGTTTGACGAGAAACTTGAAATCTTTTCAAGTAAGGAGCATGCTTATGCCTTATGACTTGAGGAATGCGAAGAAGTGGGAGAAGAATGGAATTGTCATAAAGGACGATCCCGTATCGGTTGATACATTCGATGTCATTAGTTGTCCAAGTACTGTAACTAATATACCAAGCCTTGAAATCTACCTTCATAAGTTTGAACTGCACCCCGGGGCCAACGCAAAGTATGAAATAACCGATAAGGATTTATATGCTGTGCCACTTGGCTATGACTGCATCGAGATCATAAATGGAGCGGTCACCGTAACGAAAACAGAGGAGTTCCATGGAGTGAAAGGCGATCCCAAGTTAGCACCTGCGCTACCTTTTTTGATTCGAGTCAAAACACAGGGTTCGACCACAGGGAGCAAAGGAACTCAGTTCACGGTTAGGAGGCTGCAGTTAAGCAGTTCAATGACAACGATCGTTGACATAATAGAAGATGAAGTCGAAGTGTCCTATTTTAAGAATATCATCGGTGATGATTACCAGTGGACG
>CAMLEL010000248.1 GCA_946478935.1 uncultured Armatimonadota bacterium | reverse complement strand
TCCTGAGTCATGCCGAAATAGTGACCCAGCGGAGGAAAGATCAACAGGGCGACAGCATTCAGGATGAAGACGGTCCCGATAGCCACCGAAACGTCCTCTTGTTCGGCATTGGTCACCGTGCTCATGGCGGCAATCGCCGAGCCGCCGCAGATGGCCGTGCCGGTCGAGACCAGGAGCCCGGTTACCGGTCGGAGCTTTAGGGCACGTTGGAGGAGCCACCCGAGCAGAAAGACGGCGGCAATGGAGGCGAACGCGAATACGATTCCCTGGGATCCAGCTTTCAAGACCGTATGAAGGTCCATGCTGAATCCCAAGAGCACCACACATGCCTGGAGCAGCAGCTTGGAGTAGCTCTTACTTTCCTTTGGATAGGGATTGCCGAGGGCAAGGGCGATCGCGATTCCCAGAGTAAGCGCCAACCAGGGCGGCGTAATCGGAATGAGGCAGACGGCCAAGCCGACGAGAAAGATCGACTTGGCCAAACTCATCCTAACCGCTTTGCCGACCCTCGATTGCCGTGATCAGCACGGCGGCCGCGATGCCGAGCCGCCGATCCATGCTCGCCGACGGGTCGACGCTGAAATCGATGTCCAGCTTGAATAGGAACGGGTTGAAGTGCTGGCGGAGGTCCAGGACTTTCTGGGTGCCGTAGAGCACATCGAAATTCTGGGGCACCAGGTTGGTGAGGAATCGACGCACGATCGCCAGGGCCGGATTGTCTTCCACGATCTTGCCGACTTCATGGTCTTGGGCATCCATCACGATCCACTCGTCACGAATAATGGATTTCCACCCCTTTCGTTTGAGTGCGCCCACCTTTTGGCCCGTCAGGGAGTCCACGACGTCGTAAGCCGCCTGAAAGTCCATGATCTGCCGCGCCTTGATGGTCAGCATTTCCGTGGCCTTGTTCTCATCGGCATAGACCCGAATGTCCTCGCGCAGCTTGAAGGCAGCCTGCTGCACAAAGAAGATCATGTTGCCGTTCGGATCGTAGATACGGAAGTTTGCGCCCAGCAATTTGATGAACTGGCGTTTCAGCAGATACTGCGTGTGGGTGTACCGCCGCCCGAGTTCTTCCAGTCGCGCCGGCGCCGCCGTCGAAGATGCATATCCAGGATTATCCACGGCGACTATTATCGCAAATTCAGATCAATCGTCAACCCGACTGAAGTAAATTACCGTCACGCGGTGCTCGGGAGTGATCAAATCTCCATAGATTCGCGAGAGCATTTCCAATACTTCATCTTGATTTCGGAACTCGGGATTCTCCCGCTCGATATCCCTCGGCGAGAGGTCCGCAACTTTTTTGACCTCGACACGATCGAGAATTGCGGAGTAAAGTTTCTGCCTACGTCCAAAACGGGGGCCGACGGTGACCCACACGACCATTCCGGTCTTGTATTTGTCAGACTTGTCCCCCAATCGAATCGTGACGGTCTTACGATTGTTGCGTAGGACGTCGCCGTACAGGTCGGAGTAAAAGTTGAGCGCAAACATCGGAAGCCTATTATTGGCTATTAGACATCTTTTGTGCTTGGAGTGCCTACATTGAGTTGGATTGTGGCCGCTGTAGTCGTTCTTTGGCTCGGGGTCAACTTTCTGGTCACATGGTTGGCGACCCGACCACCGAGAACTCCAGCCATTTCCTCACCCGGTGTGATGGGTGCGCCGCAGGAATCGGTCGTCATCAAGTCTCACGAGCTGATCGAGCTCTCCGGATGGTGGCTGCAAGGCAGCCATCCAACGTCCGTCGCTGTTCTTTGCCACGGCTACGTGCTGTCAAAAGGGGAGCTTGCACCGGTAGCCTACACACTTTGGCAACAGGGCATGTCCTGCCTGCTCTTCGACTTTCGCGCGCATGGCAAGTCCGAAGGCGGAGTGTGTTCGTTCGGCTACAACGAACGAGCTGACGTTGAATCCGTGCTTGAGTGGGTCCGGAAGCGAAACCCAGAATCCCGGGTTGCCCTCATCGGGAGCAGCATGGGCTCCGTAGCGGCAGCAATGGCTTGGGCGGAGAATCCCGATCTAGCTCATGCATTGGTTTTGGATAGCGCCTATTCAAACTTGGGCAAAGCGGTCAACGGGTGGTGGAGATTCCTGGGGGGACCCTTGCTAAGTGTGGCACTGTGGCCGTCGGCGTACATGGGAGTCCTTTTCCTGGGCTTCAATCCCTTCTCAGTCAAGGTTCCCGAATACCTGGAGCGGCTGCGGGGGCGACCGATGCTGTTCATGCATGGCGCTGAAGATGTGGTCGTGCCCGCTAAAAGCGCGGGAAAGAACCTGTTCGCGATGGGTCCAGATGTAAGCGCGGTTTGGTTTGCAGATTGTGCGCACTCAGAAGGCCGTTGGGAGCAACCCGAGAAATACCGAACCGAGCTGTTGCGATTTTTGGAGCATCATGGGTTCATTGAGGCAAAAGGCCAAGAAATCAACGACGATTGAATGGTATATCACGTCCTTACGTCGAACAAACGTAGAACCGAATGTTCGAATGCCGAAGTCCGCGACCGATGAAGCTCGTTGACCATCCTGACGGCAACCAGGTGGCACCAGATGTGGACAACAATTGATTCTTGGCAGCTGAACCAGCTTCAGCGCCTCTCACAGATCGACCCGGAGCGGGTCGAAACTATGCTCAACACGCTGTGGAACAGCTATCCAGGGCTGCTTGGCGATCTTGCGATCGCTGCAGTGGACCAGGAGCAACTGAGCGTGGACGACTGCGCCAACCTGCTTGGTGTGGATGTCCCGACCGTCGAAAGTCGGCTGATCGACTTTCGGCAGCATCACGCGAGATTTGATTACGATTGGGCCGTCGTGGTTGACGGTCAATCGAGCGTGGCCAAGCTTGTGGATAGTCAGGTCGCGGTTTGGGAAGTCGTCCGTGAATTCAGGAAACTTGGATCAGTCGAGCGTCTGACCGAGTCGTTTCCCACCCTTCCAAAGTCAGAGTTGGCGGCGGCATTGGTGTATGCGGAGCAGAATCCTGCGGAAATCGAGCAGCAGATTTCCAAGTACGAGGAGATCTTGCAGAAGAAGCGGTCGGAATATCCGTACGTGCGGTAGTTACCAATCAATGGTGTCGCCCGTGACCTTGGTGTCCACTTTCTGCTTGGGATCAAAAGAATAGATCCGCATCGGTCGCGATACCCGAACAATGCAGATGCTGCGGATTGTTTCGAGCGGTGACACCATATCGCCCAGTCCATTCGTTCCCTTTTGGCTCGACCAGAATCGGACTGCCTTGCGATTCTGTCGGTCCAAGCACCAGCCCAAAAAGACCGTCGAGTGACCGATGCCGCTTTTCCAGCTGATGTTCATGAAGTCGCCCGGGCGAGCATTTTCTGGCTTGATGCGCTCACCCATCCGGCTGTACTGGACCAGTGCGAAGTGGTTGCCGAATCCGTCCGCATTCCAATGTCCCCAAAACTTCACGCCGTCCTCGCGGCGACCCCCATCCGGTTCCTGCATTCGCAGTGCTTCCTGACGGTCTGAAGAGAGGCGCAGCGGCACCGTTTCAGGAAGGCGATTGGTTGCGTTTGTCGCCGAGCGTCCCTGAGGCATCCACTTGTTCAGAGCTTCGATAAAAGCAGCGTACGAGGCTCCTGTACAGAAGCTGGTCGTTCGCGGAGGATCGAGCAGAGCATTGTCTCCTAGCTTGAGAGGGTAGCCGATCGGTGATTCCGTCGGCTTCGCTTTGATCCCGATGAAGTAACCTCCGCCCAGCATGGCGTTGGATTGAGCGTCATCAACACCTTCGAGTACAAGCCGATTGAATTCAGGAGTATCTCTGGAAAACAGGGCAGCGTGGCGGGTGTGCTGGGCCGGGAGGTCCAGCCGGTCGGCGGGCAAAACATACCAGGCTCCCAATGCAATCGCGCCGAGGATCATCGATTAAGAATAGCCTAGGATTCCCGGTTCCCGAGAAGAATCTCAAAGGCGACCACCGCGGCCGCCACATGAACGTTCATCGACCTACCCTTGCCTGCCATCGGGATGAACACGGAGGCATCACAATGCTTCAAAACTTGCTGATAGACGCCAATCTGCTCATTGCCCAACACCAGACAGACCTTTGATGGATATGGGAAAGCCATGTAAGGAACAGCATCGTCAGTGACTTCGACCGCGATCAGCGCGTAACCCTCCTCCTTGAGTGCGAGCGCCGCCTCGTCATGCCGCTCGAAGGATCTAAATGCGACTCGGCGATGCGAGCCCATGGAAGTCACTGCAACCTGCGGATGAGGCGGCGCCACGGTCTTGCCGGTACAGATGAGTTCCGTCGCTCCACACGCGTCAGCCACTCTAAACATCCCACCCACGTTGTATGGATCGCTCCAGTCCTGGAGCATGATGGCCAACTCGATTGGGTTCCACCGCTCGCGAACTGCTCGCATGGCATTCTTGATTTTCGTCTTTGAGCGTAACTGTCTCATCCCAAATTCCGAAGATGGAATGCGATGCCATCCTGGACATGCATGTCCCAGTAAGACCAGTCGTGACCGCCGGGATGCTCTACGTACTCATGCTCAATCGCCAACTCGGTCAGG
>CAMLEL010000247.1 GCA_946478935.1 uncultured Armatimonadota bacterium | reverse complement strand
ACATTATCGCACCGAGATGGACCCCCCTTGTTGCTCTTTGAAAGAGTGTTGTGCGTGGCCCTAGTGCTGTCGCGGGCCAGAATGGACTCAAGTAGCGACTGAAAGCATTGAATGCTATGTGGAAGGTCAAGGCGAGGTCGAGATGGAAATTTACAAGTTTGTCAGTGGATCAGAAGTCTGCTGGCGGCTCCAGGGCGACTTGGAATCGGCCCCATGCAAAAGCTGTACAAAGTAATCCAAATTGCCTGTTGCGTCTTTCTGGGTGCCTTGCTCGGGACCCTTGCAATGGAAGAGTTCAGCAAGCCGCCCAAGCCACGGAACTTGGCCGAATGGGAAAGAATTCAGAAGGACATCGCCGATTGGAAACCGCTTACGACTCTTCCCGAGGACATTGAGGCGGAGCAGGAACTTCAGGCGTGGCACGCGGCCCTGACTCGCTTCTTGGACCGCCACGGCCGGTTTCCCGAAGGAAGTCCGCTGGACCCTGAATCGGAATTTCGACGCGAAATGCGGCTGAATGCGGACCAAGTGAGGCCGCCTGGAGTCCGAGAATATTTCTACAATCTCAAATTCAAGAGTCCGCGCCCCGATGGAACGTCCATGCCGACCAGCTCAAGGCCGCCTGGGAAGGAGTTGTGGATCGCTCAAGCAGCTCGTAGGTCCCCGGGATTCCATAAACACCATTACCTTCTATGGAGCACGGGCGAATTCGAAAAGCGAAGCTCGGAAGGTATGCGTGCCCTGCTGGTCGACGCGGTTCTACATAACGGCAAGACTACGAAGGAGGTCGTGGTCGTCTGGCCGGACGAAGGCGGTCTGCCTCTAGGAAAACGTTACAGGCTCGGTCAGGTGCCGAAGGAATACCTCAAAGATCGTGGCGTCATCCTCGGTCGTCGCGGGGAATTGAAGTAAGGAGTACCTATCTTCCCACCAACCTCAACGCGCGCTCCGCGACGCGCATTGCATCGTGGCGCACCACGTCGGTCTCGCTCATGAAGTTGCCGCTGATCACGCGAAGGCCCATTGCACGAATGCGGTCCATGTCTGCCTCGACCCAATGTTGCCCCGCTTCCCGGTAGGTTTCGATGGCCGACTCGCTGGGAGTCGTCGAATTGACCATCACGTAATCAAAGATTCGCTGCTCAACGCTGTTTAAGACCGCCGAAACGTGTTCGCTGGCTGAAAACGAGTCGCTTTCCCCGGGTTGAGTCATCACGTTGCAGACGTAGACCTTTGGGGCCTTTGAAGCGCGCAGCGCCTCGGCAATCCCAGGTACCAGAAGGTTGGGAATCACGCTCGTAAACACACTGCCAGGGCCGATCAGGATGATATCTGCGTCAGCGATCGCCTCCAGCGCTCCTGGATGAGGCTGCACCGTCGAGGGATCCAAGAAGATCTTTCGAATACGCTTGCCCGCTTCCACGATCGCCGTTTCACCGCAGATCTCTTCGCCGCCATCCAGAAGCGCCCTCAGACTGACGTGCTCCAGAGTGGATGGGATGACCTTTCCCCGAATCGCCAAGACGGCGCTGGCAGATTCCACAGCCTGCTCAAAGTCGCCGCGGGATTGGTCCAGTAATGCGGCGATGAGCAGATTGCCCATCGAATGACCGCTGAGAGACCCGCTATCTTTCTTGAATCGGTGCTGAAAAAGGTCGGTCATCGCTTTTTCAGCATCCGCCAGAGCGACAAGACAGTTTCGGATGTCGCCCGGGGGAATCATGCCCTTATCTTTGATGAGCTGTCCGATGGAGCCACCATCGTCGGTAACCGTAACAATCGCGGTGATATTTGAGGAATGGAGCTTCAACCCCCGTAGAAGGGTGCTCAGGCCCGTTCCGCCGCCAATCGCCACGATGTGCGGCCCTTGGGCCAAGCGTTGCCGGCGGACGTAGTCGGTGACCAAGCTGCCTCGACCGGGGGTCAACGTATCCATGATCCTCCGAACTCCCGATTTCAGCCCAAGATAAACAAGGTAGATACCAAGAACCAGAAATCCGCCGCCCATGATGTGAGCGCTCACATCGCGATCGTCTCCGACCGCCGTGCTCAAGACGTTTCCAGCCCATTCGCCAAAAGCATCGAGTCCAACGACGAGGTATTCCTTCAGGCTCAATGCGACACCGGAGAAAAACAGCGCCAATCCGAGCAGAGCCACAAGTGCGGGCACCCAAAGGCCGGCGGTCGGCGCCAGGAGCTTGCGAAATTGAAGGCGGTTAATCATCGTCCTTGTCGTCCGGCAAGAAGACGCCCAGGACGCCATTGATAAAGGCGATGATGATACTGGCAATCAATGCGGCCAAGAACCCTTTGAAGCCAGTGTCCGTGATTTCGAATCCAAGCTTGAGACTCGCTGCGGCCATCAGGACAACTGCGTTGATTACGAGCGAAAACAGGCCCAGAGTCAGGCAGCTCAATGGCAGGGTCAAGACTTTGAGGACCTTTCCGAGCGTCGCATTGAGGAATGCGAGGATCGCGACGCCGATCATCAGCGGGATCAGGTCATCCGCGTTCTCGTAATTGACCTTAAAGCCAAGATGGAGAGCCTGACTGACCATCGATGCCGCAAACACTGAGAACGCGAGCAGTATCCATCTAAGAATAAGCCTTGCCAATTCTGAATTCACCAAGCTTGGCCGAGTGCCGCGCGGTTAAGTTGTACCCGGGACATTGCTTCGATCTGAAAATGGTCGTAGTCTAATAGCGTAAGGAGGGAATTCCAAACATGGGCATTTTTCACGCTCAGACGCGGCCAGAGAGGTCGCTGAAGCCGCATCAGATGCGGCGCGAGGGCCTCATCCCAATGGCTCTGATCTCGAAAGACCAGGGAACGACCTTGCTCCAAGCGAGTAAGGCGGACGTCCACCAGGCGCTAAGGCACTTGGACGGACATGGTGGAATCGAGCTGGCTATCGATGAGAGCAAGACCAACAAAAAGGTCATTGTCAAGCACGTCGACAATGATCCATTCAAAGGTGGAATCATCAATATCACTCTGCAGGAGGTTAGTGCCCGCGACGTCGTTAAGATGGATATCGCGGTCCTGCCGATTAATCATGGAGAGGATGAGCAGGGCACGGTGCTCACTCAACCCACGACACACATGAAGGTCCAAGGCAAAATGGCCGACCTACCTTCAGCAATTGAAGTAGATGTTTCAAAACTTGAAGTGGGTCACCACATCAACGCTGGAGACGTCGAGCTTCCAAAGGGCGTCAAGCTCTTGAGTTCATCGGATGCGACCCTGTTCAGCCTCCAGGTACTCAAGGCTGTCTCTCTGGAACCAGAAGTTCTGGAGGAGCCAATCGAAGGCGAGGCATCTGCAGCGGAAGAAGCTGTTGCCGAAGAATCGTCCGGCGAATAACTGCCAGGCCAAACACAAGCGCCCCACCGAGATTGGTGGGGCGCTTTTTCGTTGGGATTACGCGAGGTCAGGCAAAAGCGAGGGGAATGAGCTGCGGGTCGTCTTTGATGATCTGCTGCAGGTTCAGTCGAGCCCGGTGCAGTCGACTCTTGATGGTGCCGGCTGGGGTGTTCATCCTGGCGGCAATCTCTTCATAAGTCAATTCATCCTCGTGGTACATCAGAAGCAGTTCGCGCTGATGTGGCGGAAGCTTATCGAGCGCGTTTCGCACCTGGTCGCAAAATTCGGTCTTGGCGCTGGTCTCGAATGCAGATTCGGACTCGTCAATCGGCTGCATGAAGACAACGCCGTCTTCCGATTCCATCGCTGCATCCAAGCTTGCCACCACTTTGACCCGACGCTTCTTGCGAATATCAAGGAAGCAGTTGCGGAGGATCTTGAACATCCATGTGGAGAATGATGAGTTCGCTTGAAAGCGGCCGATGGCCCGGTGAACTCGAATAAATCCTTCGGAAACGACGTCGGCGGCTTCTTCCACATGCTTGGTCATCTTCAACGCGTACATGAAGGCGGTGTTGTGGTACTTGTTGAGCAACTCGTCAATCGCATAGGGGTCGCCAAGTTGGCTCCGCTCGATGAGGATGGCGTCTTTGTGCGTTTGTTCTTTCATATCCTTTTTCCTGTTGGCTTGCGCCTGTTGGATAACTTTCGCAAATCGAGCCAAAGATCGGCGATAGAGGAAAGGGGTGATCGATAAAATTTTCGTAAGAGGGTCGTCTAATCGGTCAATTCTTATGAGATTCTTGCGAGAATCACATTGGCTCTTATTTCTTAACACATGGTTCGAATCGGCCATTAACGAGAAGATGAGCATTTATATTCAGCCGAATCTGTATGTCCGAATTCAACAGATGACGGGCGAACGGGCCCCGCAACCACTGCCAATGGCAAATGGTTTCAGCGATGACCGGGTTTATGAAGTACTCGGTATCCACACACCATCAGAAACGGCAGAGGCATACTTAATCCTCAAGAATGACCGGGACGAAATATGGTTTATCTCCAACCGGCATGTACGCGTTGTCGAGCGCCGCATATTCCGGAGCGAGTCGGAGGCAAAGTCCACCAACGGTGTTTTATAGTGTTTTTTTGAGCCACCGGACACTATTGTAGGAAAGACATCAAGTAGTCTCTAAAAGAGACACTGCATGGCGAT
>CAMLEL010000246.1 GCA_946478935.1 uncultured Armatimonadota bacterium | reverse complement strand
ATTGCCGCGTACTACCTTGCGGGCAATTATCGAAAAGAAGACCAAACCGGTGACGAAGAGCTTTTTAAGAAGCGCACCACAATGGCGGCGCCGATCGCGGTTTTCTTCGTCTTCACGCTGACATTTGCCGCAACCGACTGGATGATGTCGCTCGAGGAATTCTGGTTCTCGACAATCTACGGTTTGCTAATCACCGTCGGCGCATCGCTCAGCGCCATGGCCGCAGGAACGCTTTACCTGGTTGGCATGATGAAGCACCAACCGTACAAGGACTTGCTCACTGTTAAACAATGGCGCGACATGGGCAACCTGACGCTCACGCTCGTTATTTTGTGGGCCTATATGTCGTTTTCCCAATACTTGATTATTTGGTCAGGAAACCTGCCCGAAGAAATCGTGTACTTTGTAAAGCGCCGCGAAGGGCTGTGGATGGCGATCGGCACGATCCTCATTTTTGGCCACTTCATGTTGCCGTTCTTCCTCTTGTTGAGCAGTCGTCTAAAGCGCACCGCTTGGATGCTGGGTGGAACGGTTGTCTTTATTCTCTTGATGCGAGTGGTCGACCTCGCCTGGAACATGATTCCGTCCATGGGAAGAAATGTCGACATAACCGACGTCGGCGCGTTCCTTGCAATCGGCGGAGTTTGGTTCTTCCTGTTTGCGCAAATCTTGGCGAAGGCTGAGCCGGTGCCGCGCTACAGCCTGAAGCCGAAGGAGGCTCATTAGCATGTCGGAACATCACACTCCGGGAAGCGCTGATTCGCCGCACGATCAGCACGTCGTAGAGAAACTTGGTTACGAAGCCAGGGACATTCTCGGCAGCCGGCGGTCGATCTTCTATTACGCCGCCATGCACTTTGGACTTGTTGTGGCCATGGGCATCGTTGTGGTTGTTGTTTATTGGTTCATTGCCCGAAATTCGCCGAGCTTCGACCCGCCGCGGGCAGAGCAAATGTCACCGGAGGGCGCGAAACTGCAACGAGATCCCGGTCCGGACATGGCTTCGTACTTGCACACGTCCGAGGAAAAACTAAATGGATATGGCTGGGCGGATGAATCGAAAGGCCTCGTTCACATTCCGATCGAAAAGGCGATGGAAATGGCAGCCGGCGCAAACATGCCGCACCGGGCGGAGGGTACGCAATGAAACGCTGGCCCGTAATGGCAGTGCTCGCCCTTTGCTGCGTCGCATCGGCACAGAAAATTGCGTCGCAAAACGTTGATCCGGAGATCGTTCCGTCTCGTGATTTGAAATTCGAGCAAATGCTCGATGCTCAATTGCCGCTCGATGCCAATTTCGTCGACAATAAAGGCAAGGAAGTTGTCCTTGGCGACTACTTCGGTAAGAAGCCGGTGGTGCTTGGGCTCATTTATTACAAGTGCCCAAGCCTTTGCAACCAGGTATTGAACGGTTTGCTTGCAGCGCTCAAAGTCGTCAATTTCAACGCCGGAACGGATTTCGAAGTCGTAATGGTGGGTATCGATGAGCGCGAAGAACCCGTGACGGCCGATGCAAAACTCACTTCCTATCTCAATCAGTACGATAGGGAGGGGGCCGAGAACGGCTGGCACTTCCTGACTGGAGAGCAGCAGCAGATTCGTAGAGTCGCAAGCGCCGTCGGATATTCATACAAGTTCGATGTTAAGCGTGACCAGTACGCGCACCCCGCAGGCGTGATGGTGATTACGCCAGAGGGCAAGGTTTCTAAGTATTTGCTCGGTGTCGAGTATTCGCCTCGCGATTTAAAGCTCGCGATGATGGATGCCAGCGAAGAGCGCATCGGGTCGCTCGTCGATCAGGCGATTGCCTACTGCTTCCTGTGGGATCCCAATTCCGGAAAGTACAGCCTTGCGATCATGCGTGTGATCCAGGTGGGAGGGCTGCTGACGGTGATTGGTATCGCTGCGTTGTTGGTTTACCTGGTGAGGCATGCTCCGACAAACGAACCCGAACCCGAAGGTGAAGAACAAGAATGAACTCGTTTTGGCCCGAACAAGCCTCTAACTTTGCGGCAGAAGTCGATTACCTCTACATCATCCTTATTGGGCTGACCTTGTTCTTTTCGATCATCGTCTTCGTGCCGATGTTCGTGATGGTCATGAAATATAAGCAGGGCACGAAGGCCGACCGCACCAACATCCACCATCATAATTTACGCCTTGAACTGACCTGGACCATTTTGCCGCTCTTGATGGGCCTTCCCGTTTGGTGGTTCGGAGCGGACCTTTACGTCGACATGTACAAACCGATCAAGGGTGGGAATGTACTGACCGTCGACGTAGTAGGCAAGCAATGGATGTGGCATTTGCAGCATCCGACTGGCCAGCGAGAGAATAACGAACTGCACGTCCCGCTCGGTCGGCCTGTTCGCTTGAGAATGATTTCGCAGGACGTCATTCATTCGTTTTTCATTCCCGCGTTCCGGTTGAAAAAAGACGTGATTCCGGGGTCTTACCACGAGATCTGGTTCGAGGCGACAAAACTCGGCCGATTCCATTTGTTCTGTGCTGAGTTCTGCGGAACCAAACACGCGGAAATGATCGGCTACGTCACCGTGCTTGAGCCTGAAGACTACGAGAAGTGGCTCGAAGAGAACAAATGGGGAACCAATAACCTCATCGCGACGAACGCAAAGCCTGAAACGACGGCGCAAGCAGGCGAGCGACTGTTCATGGAGATGGGCTGCGTAAATTGCCACTCTGCCGAAGGCCAGCCGGACGATAAATTTATTCCCCTTGCAGGAATTTACGACACCGATCGTCGTTTGGACGACGGGCGAATCGTCCATGCCGACGATAACTATATTCGAATGTCGATCTACCAACCTGATGCGATGAAAGTCGCGGGTTATGAGGCCACCATGCCCAGTTTCAAAGGTCAAGTTGATGAGCAGCAGGTTATGCAACTGATAGCCTATATAAGATCGCTGAAGGGTGGCCAACCCGTTGCTGCCAGGACGGCCGCCGGAGAAAATCGATGAGCCAAGTACTGGACTACAAAGGAACAGAATCTCCAAAGGAGCCCACGAACTACCTAAACGCGGACAGTTCAATTAGCTCGTGGCTAACGACGGTCGACCACAAGCGAATCGGGCTTCTCTATCTCATTTCGATCACGCTGTTCTTTATTATCGGCGGCGTCATGGCAGGCCTTATTCGTGCTGAACTCCTGACTCCTGCCGGCGACCTCCTTTCGTCCGACGCTTACAACAAGGCCTTTACGCTTCACGGCGTTACATTGATCTTCTTCTTCCTTGTCCCGTCGATTCCCGCCGTCCTGGGCAACTTCCTTTTGCCCATCATGGTCGGCGCTAAAGACGTCGCTTTCCCAAGGTTGAACTTGGCGTCGTGGTACGTGTTTATGATCGGCGCAATTTTCGCTTTGGCGTCGATGATTTTCGGCGGCATCGACACGGGTTGGACTTTCTACACGCCATACAGTTCGTCGTTTTCCAACACGTCCGTCACGCTGGCGATCTCAGGAATTTTCTTCGCCGGGTTCTCATCAATCTTCACGGGACTGAACTTCATCGTTACGATCCACAAGATGCGCGCACCCGGCCTTACCTGGCACAGGCTGCCTCTCTTCGTTTGGGCGCACTACGCAACAAGCGTAATCATGGTTCTGGGAACGCCGGTTGTGGCGATCACTTTACTGATGGCGGCGTTCGAGCGAGTGGCTCGTATCGGACTTTTCGACCCGGCACTGGGCGGCGACCCGATCCTCTTCCAGCATCTTTTTTGGTTCTACTCGCACCCTGCGGTGTACATCATGATTCTGCCTTCAATGGGCGTCATGAGCG
The DNA here is from genome assembly GCA_946478935.1 of uncultured Armatimonadota bacterium. The sequence goes on along the minus strand of CAMLEL010000246.1, from coordinate 778 downwards.
AGTTGATGGCGTGTTTTAGCCGCAACAGAATTTTCGGCTACGATTTCATCGCCTATTCAAGTTTGGCCATTGCAGCGTTGAGCTTCCTCGTCTGGGGGCACCACATGTTCACGACCGGCCAGTCGATCTACACGTCGATCGTGTTCTCGATCCTTAGCTATTTCGTCGCGGTGCCGTCAGCGGTCAAGGTTTTCAACTGGACGGCAACGATGTACAAGGGGCGCGTCATTCTCGATTCGCCTATGCTCTTTGCGCTCGGCTTTTTGGGGCTTTTCGCAATTGGTGGATTAACCGGCCTGTTCCTTGCGACGCTCGGCGTCGACGTGCATATGCACGATACGTACTTTGTCATCGCGCATTTCCATTACATCATGGTCGGTGGCGCGATCATGGGCTTCATGGGCGGAATCCATTTTTGGTGGCCAAAAATGACGGGCAGAATGTATCCGGAAACGTTTGGAAAGCTTTCGGCGCTCACGATCTTCATCGGTTTTAACCTAACGTTCTTCCCGCAGTTCATCATGGGTTACATGGGTATGCCACGGCGCTACCATTCGTACGTCGACGACTACCACGTCTGGCACGTTATGTCCTCTGCGGGTGCATCCATTCTCATCGCCGGGTACGCGATGACGATTGCTTACCTGCTGTGGTCGTTGAAATACGGTCAGCGCGCCAGCATGAATCCGTGGGGAGCCAAGGGCCTCGAATGGACAACGCCTTCGCCTCCGCCAACCGAAAACTTTGTAAAGATGCCGGTCGTTCGCGAAGAAGCTTA
>CAMLEL010000245.1 GCA_946478935.1 uncultured Armatimonadota bacterium | reverse complement strand
CATCAGCAGTGCCGAGATGGGCCACGGCGAAGTACAGAAGACCGCCGCCAGAACCGGTGGAATGAGGGCAAGGGCCGTGAAGACCCTCGCCCGCATCAGTTGGCGTTCTCCGCGGCGATCGTAGCGCTGGTTAAGCGCAATGCGACCTGGACACGGTTTTCGCACTTGAGCTTGCGCATGATCACGCTTACCAGATTCTTGATCGATTGCTCGCGCAGACCCGTGACCGCCGCAATTCGCCGGTTTGAAAAGCCCTTGCCGACCAAGGAAGCCACTTCATATTCGCGCCGGGTCAGTTCAATCCCCGAGCCGTAGTTCTGCCGTCGTTCTCGTACTCTACCAACCGGAGCCCGGACGAAGTTCGCTCCGACTTCCCGAACTGCACGAAAGAGGGCCGTAGCCGTTGAATCTCGCCCCAAGGCAGCGTCGACATTGTTATCCTCTTCGTCGTACAAGCCTTCACCGCCGACGACGATGATCCCGAAGTCACCATAAGCCCGGGCGCCCATGAAGAATTCGATATCGTTCGACTGCAAACCGTGTCCATCCAAGACGACAAGCTGGGCCCTCAAATCTTTTGCCGAGCTAAGGCACGACCTGGGTGATGCTTCCCGAGCGACGACATCGAAGTTTCCCTCGTGACTCAGAAGGCTGGCGAGCGCTTCTCCGAAAAGCGGTTCCCGACTGCAAATTGCGATTCGCATACTTTAATCCTCTATCAATCAATGCTCTCCGAGCGAAAGAAACGGGCAAACGAGCCATTTAAAGGGGTACCTGAAACAGCTAGCATCGCATACTATAGTCGATTAACCGTTAAAACGCCAACCTAAAATTTCAGGATAACACCGATTTTTCGCTTTACGCGTTGAAGGGCGTTATCTATGGACTTAGGATGGCAGTCCAATCTGGAACTCATCTCGCGGTACGAAAGCCCGTCGAGGTAACAGGCGAGCACCTGCTTTTCCAATTCGCTGAGAGCATTGGCGATGCCATCTCGAAGCTCACCGGCGATTCTGCCGCCAAGGACTTCATGCTCAGGATTGCCCGCTGCTGCGCTGGGCAGCACATCGATCAGGGACGTCTCGTTGGAATCGGGTTGGATGGACCGATTCAGCGAGACGTAACCGTTGAGAGGGACGTGCTTCTGCCTGGTTGCTGTTTTAACGGCGGTGATGATTTGTCGCGTAACGCAGAGTTCAGCGAACGGCCGAAACCTGTTGAGCCGGTCGGATCGGAAGTCGCGGATCGCCTTATAAAGGCCGATCATCCCTTCCTGGATAACGTCTTCACGGTCGGCACCCATCATAAAATAGGCCTTCGCTTTGTTCTCGACCAGCGGCCTGAACCGTGAAATCAGGAATTCGGTTGCGCCGTCATGGCCACTTCGAGCGAGGTCGACAACCTCTTCTTCCTGCATATAGCCAAAACGTGAAAACGATTCCCTCTCCAACGCACCCTCGCAGCGGGTCGGATGTGCACTGCACAAACGAGCATCCACCGAACCCAGTTTAGGGGAAAGGACAAAAGTTTCCAAGGGGGCCGAAGGAGATTTTTAAGAAAGGCAATAAAAAAGGGCCGGCGGGATGCCGCCGACCCTGTGTAGATGGTGCAGAGGTTATGGGTTAACTTTTGCTTTGATCGTCGTCGTGTAGGGCTTCTTCAGCCCGAACTGGTCCTGAATCGTCAGCGTGATGGTGTAGGTGCCGGGCTTTCTGAATTGTCGTCGCACAGACTGGCCAATGGCATCCTCTTGGATCCCATCCTTGTCATCGAAGTCCCAGGAATACTTGAGGATGCTGGAACCGCCATAGCCGTTCGCTGCCAGATTCACGTAGTCCCCGAGAGCAAGGTTCAAGTCTCGGACATTCGGCTCTCCGGTAATTGGAGTCGTGTCGTTAACGACGCGGAGATCTCCGATGTAGAACGTCGTCGTCGCGTCACCAGCGAAGGCGATTTCTTTGATTTCCTTGTTCGTCTTATCGAACCCTGAGATCGACTGCAGCGGCACTGCCACGGTCTTCCAGCCACGATCGCCAGATCCGCTTGTTGCCACGGGAATGTAGGCCTCGCTCTTTTTGCCGTCGGTGGTGGTAACGATCACCCGGATTTCTTGGAGCTTGTTGGCGGCTACCGTAGCCCCGCCCATCTGTCCTCCGGCAGGACCACCAAGTCCTCCTGCTGCAGCTCCTTCTTCTCCGCGTCCACCTTGGCCACCAGCCCGTCCCGGGCCGCCCAATCCGCCGCCACCAGGACCACCGGCGCCAGCAGTTCCGCCGCTACCTTTGCCGCCAGGTCCACCCGGCGCTCCTGGGCCAAACCCACCAGGTCCGGCGCCTCCAGGACCCCTGCCACCGCCGAGAACAGTGGTCGCGTCGGCGGGCCGAAAAGTGATCCGGAGCATATTGTTCTTGTCGCCAAACTTCTCGGCAAGAGGAATGGCTTGACCAAACTGAATGATGCCGCCGGCGAAGTGATTTCGCGTGGAAATTCGAATCGAGTGACCGCCTTCATAGGCCAACTCATCGGTTTCGCTTGCTGTGCCCGCGCCCCAACTCTTCAAGCCAATGCCCTGATCTTTGATCACCTTCACCGGCGCGTACAAAATGGTGGGCGTTTGGCCAAAAACCACTGCGGCGGCCATCACCCCAATTCCCGTCATCCAAAACTTCTTCACTGTCGAACCTCCGCTCGTTGTCATGCTTCTTCGCCGAAGCGGATCCGTTCGATCCCAACGGCGCGTCCTGTATTTCTTTCGACGCTGATCGCTACCCCACAGATTACACCAGGTTCATTTGCAACCTCAAATCTCTGGGGGAGCGTCGTCCGGAAACGCTTTAAAATTATCTCTCGATCCATTCCAAGGACACTTCTTACCGGACCGCTCATTCCTACGTCAGTAATATACGCCGTGCCACCTTCCAAAATGGCTTCATCGGCGGTCTGAACATGGGTATGGGTACCGACCACCGCCGTCACTCGACCCGCGCAATGCCAACCCATCGCGATCTTCTCGCTCGTTGCTTCGGCGTGAAAATCCAAGAACCGGTGAGGGGTGGTTACGGGTACCAGGAGTTCGTCGATACAGGCGAAAGGGTCATCATAACTCTCCATATAAACTCGCCCGCAGATGTTCATGACGGCCAAGGAGATGCCTTCTTTGGCAATCTCGGTGAGCCCTTTGCCAGGAACAGAATCAGGCATGTTGGCAGGACGAACGATCGGCTTCCCCGTTTCAAGATACTCGAAGATATCGCGCTTGTTGAACGCGTGATTACCAAGCGTAATGGCATCGGCGCCCGCTCTGAAAATCTCCTCTGCGATATCAGGCGTGATGCCGACTCCGCCTGCGCTGTTCTCCCCATTGACGATTGTAAAGAGTGGTTGGTACTGCTCTTGAAGGCTTGGAAGGCCCTGCCGGACAGCGATACGTCCCGGCTTACCCACAACGTCGCCGAGAAAGAGAATGGTGTAATGCAAAGCTTGGTTAGGATAACCGAGTTTCGGCGCGCTCATGTCGATATAATGCAATCATGCTGAAACCTCGAACTGTTGCGCTTGCGGCGGCCCTATTCGCGCTCGCACCTGCTGCGCAGGACGCCAACGCCGTCAAAGCTGCGATTCAGATGGAAATGAATGGCTACGTTGCGGCAATGAAGCGCAAGGATGGAGCCGCTGTCGAAAAGTTCGTCATCGCAAATTTCGACAAGACATTCAAAGACACGGACATCACCGGCAAGACTCGGACACGGACTGAGGTCATCAAACTGATGAAGGAGAACCTGTCGATGCTCAAGTCCGTACGGACTATGTCGATTAAAATCGAATCGATCAAGCTGGTCGGAGGAAAAGCCCTCACTACGGAGCGGATGCTTCTGGATGCGACAATCGTGCCCATGAATCCAAACGCCAAAACAAGCACCCTTAAGGTCGATTCCACTTGGAGCGGGGTCTATGTCTTGAAGGGCAACAAGTGGATGTGCGTGACCTCAAAAACGACCAAGGAAAAAGTGCTAATCGACGGCAAGCCGATGTAGCTCAGTCAAACAAGGTCGCCGATCGGCCCTGTTCGAATGCAAGCAGTCGTTCCTTCATCGCCAATCCGCCGGCATATCCGGTCAACGTGCCGTTGCTTCCGATCACCCGGTGGCAAGGCACGATGATGGCGATCGGGTTCGTCGCATTGGCTCGCCCTACGGCGCGCGAGGCGCCTGGACGGCCCATCTGGGTGGACAGCTCTCCATAGGATCGAGTTTCACCGTACGGAATGTTCTGAAGCATCTGCCAAACCTCGTGTTGAAACGGAGTGCCCTGAGCTTTCAACTCCAGATCGAACGTGCGCCTGTTTCCGGAGAAGTACTCGGTTAGTTGTTGGGCAACGTGGTTGACTGATTCGGCTCTGCGTGCTGCGCCCGGTGGGTGAGCTTCGCCAAAGTACAAGATTTCCAGGCAACCATCCGAGTCGACCACTGGTGTCATCTTTCCAAAAGGTGTGTCGAGAACGTCGTAATACTTCATTTCAAGCTCTGCCAAAGGTGATAGGTCATGAGGCTGCGATAAGGGGCAAACGGTGCCATCAAGCGCTCAATTT
>CAMLEL010000244.1 GCA_946478935.1 uncultured Armatimonadota bacterium | reverse complement strand
CTGATGAAGCAGCACTCTTACGCAGCACGCGGTTCGCAGCTAATGGCGTCTTAAATCGTTACTCGCTGACGAATGGTCCCGGCTCGATCGTGGCGGAACGTCATTTCGTATTCTCCGGAAGCCAACACCCACTCGAAGACCGTACGATCCTCGTTCCCAAGTGAGCCCCATGACATACTTGCGGCCGCACCAAGCGAGTTGCCTCCCTCCAATTGCGGTCCCTCTTCCCTGAGCTTCCCGCTGATCAACCAGGCTTCACTTGACCCGTTGATGCGTGAAACTTCGGCAACCACGCCGCGACACATCTTCATCTTGAGCGCCTGCTTGGTGACGTGAGTTGAAAGCCAGCCAACGTTTTGGATGGAAACACGAACCCTCCCACCTTCGATGGCGACCTGATCGATTCGGAGCCTCGGCGCCAGAGCAGCCTGCCAAATCACCCAGTCCGCCAGTGGTTCGACTTCCTTTTCCAAGTATTGAGGAGGTGGGTTTCGGAAAGCGTACTCGCGGTCCCAGCCACCGATTTCCACGGCGCCCAACTGCGGATGCTGGAACGGTCGCCAATCTGCGTAGCCTTTGCCGTTCAGTGACTTGTCGCTCCACTCGAGCATCTTCACATCCTCCTCATGAGGGTGGTCGCGGAACCAATCGATGTACTTATAGTCTTTGATGCCGGCCTGCCGTTGAGGTGACCAGATCTCGGTCGTCCAAGCATAGACGCCGCGATGCTCATACATCCAATCGTCAAACACGCCGGTAATCACTTCCTTTGGGTGGTAACGGAATTCGTGGTAATTGGATATTGCCGGGTATCCCGTCATTTCAAATCCCTTGTCACCGATCGTTTTGAAGTTCCACAGATCCTCAGGCGGCATCTCTTCATCCGCATAGCGACTCGATGGTCGCAGGTGGACACCGCTGAAGGTATGAAACGTGACGGCTCCGCAGATGTTGGGTCGTTCTGAAACTGCCTTCACGGCGGCATGGATTTCGGGTTCGCTCGTAGGGAATGGGCCAGCTCCGTGCTGCTCGCCTTCCATTCGCCAGGCGCTGGGAAAGTTACGATTCATATCCAACCCCTGCTTGACTTTCCGATCCCGATAGGTCATCCCATCCCAATTGTGAAAAGTTCCTTCTGGCAGCAGTCGATACCCCTTGCCTCCTGTTTCACCTGGGCGACGTCGCCGCAAAAGCCTTGGCTCGAGTTCTGACTCCACCCAGGGTCCGAATTCATCGGGCAGGCGCATCCAAAGAATTCGCCCATCTCCGTCCAAATCAGTGCGTTCGATGCCGTAAGGATCGTCCTCTTCATAGGGATAGGACCTTGTGCTGCTTCGTATGATCCTGGGCGGGTTTTCCATCGCCCATTCAGCTCCATCGGGATTGAGTCGTGGGACCACATAGAAAGCGTGAGTTTCAAGCAGGGACCGAGTCTCGGGGTTCGAACGCTGAATCAGCTTTTCGATGACCATCAATGAGGCAGTGCTTGCGCTGAGCTCACTGGCATGGATGTTTCCGTCTACCCAGAAACCAGGTTTTTCAAGGTCGGGGCCCGCCTTGCGGTCAGTGACTGTGACCAACCAAATATCTCGGCCCTCATAGGATTTTCCGATCGAGTCCACCTGGACGAGGTCCGGGAATTCACGGGCATAGCTTTGGAGGATCGCCGTGAGGTCTGAGTACGAATAGTATCGATCGAAAGCCACCTTTGGCATAGCTGGAGGTTACCCACGGCGCACGATCAGAAATCGGCCCATCCTCCCAGTAAGTTCGCGAGTCGGATGGGCCATAATTTTTTGGGATGCAGGAGCGGCCGAGTTGGGATTCTTACTTCATGCAGATCGCGCATCTGGTGAAAACTCGAGCGACCTGCCCGCGGAGGTCCGTCGGCGCATTGATCGTTCGGGATAAGCACATCCTCTGCACTGGATACAACGGAGCGCCGAAGGGGTTACCCCACTGCCCAGAACTAGGGCCCACTCATGATTGGCCGGTGGGCTGTTTGCGAGCCGGACATTGTATCCGAGCGCTTCACGCCGAACAGAATGCCCTATTGCAGGCGGCAATGATCGGCGTGGCTTGTGAAGGGGCAAGCATTTATGTGACCTGTCAACCGTGCAACAACTGCGCCAAAATGATCATCAACGCTGGAATCAAGCGCGTGATCTACGAAGGCGACTATCCAGACGAGTTCAGTTTGGAACTCTTCCGCGAATCGAAAATGGAAGTCTTTAGGTATGTCGGTGGCGTCTTAGAATTGGTGGCTCTCTGAACTCGATGGATGCCTGGCTCACCCTTGCCGAACAAACGCCCAAGTTCTGGGGCGGATTCCGCTTCCCGCTCCTCACAGGCCTCATTGCGATGCTGGTGACGTGGGGGCTGACCCCAATCGTCCGAAAGCTTGCATTTCGGTTTGGCGCCGTCGATGATCCGAAACGGGACGACCGCCGAATTCACAAGGAACCATTGCCGCGATGGGGCGGAATCGCGATTTATGTTGGAATAGCACTTTCGGTCATTGCGATCTTGCCCTTCGCATACCCAAAGTCCGCTCAGTTTCCGCTTTACTTGATCGGAATACTCGTTGTTGGCGGACTCTTGGTTGTCGCGGGGGTACTGGACGATCTTTATCAGTATTCGGCCAAGATCCAACTGCTTGTCTTATTGGGCGCAGGCGTGCTGATCCAGCTCTTTTCCGGTTCTCTTGGTCAAGTGCAGATCAAGACATTGGGCATTCCCTTTTCTGATGCATACATCGCACTGGCTTGGGCCGCAATTCCCCTGACGGCCATTTACATCTTTGTGGTGACCAAGACGATGGACACGATTGACGGTGTGGATGGATTGGCCTCCGGCATCGCGGCCATCTCTGCCGGGACCTTGATGATCATTGCCGTTTATGAAGGTCAGCCGAGAGTCGCAATCATCGCTGCCGCTATCGGAGGCTCATGCATTGGCTTCTTGCGCCATAACTACAACCCCGCAAAAATCATCATGGGTACCGGAGGCGCCTACATCCTGGGGTTCATGCTCGCATGTCTGAGCATTGTGGGTGCAGTCAAGACGGCCGCAGCCTTGACGATCATCATCCCGCTATTCGTATTCGGCGTCCCTATCATGGATGCGGTTCAAGTGGTGGTGCGTCGCAAGCTTAGCGGCGTCCCCATCACTCAAGCGGACAAACGGCATCTTCACCACCAACTCCTCAAGAAAGGACTGAGCCAGAGGCAGACCGTTTGGGTGCTTTACCTGGCTGCTGCCGCACTTTGCGGCACGTTGATTTTTATGATCCTCACAAGTCATGGCTAAACCCCGAATCATTTGCGTCGTCGGGACCCGGCCAGAGGCGATCAAGGTTGCGCCAGTGGTCTTGGAACTCCGGAAGTTCCCGGAGGTCGATACCCTTTTGGTCTCGACGGGTCAACACCGTGAAATGCTTGAACAGTCTCTCGTGGCGTTCGGGCTGAAGGCGGACCGAGATCTGGGGATCATGCAGCATGGCCAGACGCTCGCCCAAGTGACTGCCCGGGCAATTGAGGGACTGGACGGCGTCCTAGCTGAACTCGAGCCGAGCATGGTCTTGGCCCAGGGTGACACCACGACGACTTTCGTCTCGGCACTCAATAGTTTTTATCGCCAGATTCCATTCGGGCATATCGAGGCGGGTCTGCGGACTGAATCTATCAAAAATCCCTTTCCCGAAGAGTTCAATCGACGTGCGGCCAGTTTGATCAGCCACCTACATTTTCCGCCCACCAAATGGTCTGAGGCCAACTTGGTGAAAGAGGGCCATCCTGCCACTTCGATCTTTGTAACGGGAAACACGGGAATCGACGCTGTGCTTGCGATCGGCAGCCGCACCGATCAATCCTGGTATCCAGAATGGCCCGGCCGGATCGTGCTATTGACAACGCACCGCCGCGAGAATTGGGGTGAACCGCAACGCCAAATCGCCCATGCCGCGCTCCGACTCCTTCAAGACTTTGAGGACGTCCTTCTCGTGGTTCCCATGCACAAGAATCCAGATGTGCGGGAGACGCTTCGCAGTGTGCTCGGAGGGCATGATCGAGCCAAGCTGATCGAGCCGCCAGATTATGGCGACTTCGTTCCCTTGATGAAGCGGGCGCACCTGATTCTGAGCGACTCTGGCGGAGTCCAGGAAGAAGCTCCGGCATTTGGGATTCCTGTGCTGGTACTGCGCGAAACCACTGAACGTCCCGAGGGTTGCGAGGCAGGTACTGCCAAGCTTGTGGGAACGGATGAAAATCGAATTTACACCGAGGCCCATGTGCTGCTGAACAACGACCATGCTCACGCTCTGATGGCTCAAGCCGTGAGCCCGTACGGCGACGGCCGGGCCAGCGCTCGAATTCGGTATGTAGTCTTGAAGGAACTTGGAATTGAATCACCGGAGGAGCCGCTTTGGGTTTAGGCCAGGCCATCGTTTATGGCCTCATCCAAGGTCTCACTGAGTTTCTCCCAATCAGCAGCACCGCCCACATCCGCATCGTGCCGGCTCTCCTGAACTGGCCGGATCCAGGCGCAGGCTTCACGGCAGTCATTCAGTTGGGAACGCTTCTCGCAGTCTTGATCTACTTCGCTC
>CAMLEL010000243.1 GCA_946478935.1 uncultured Armatimonadota bacterium | reverse complement strand
CAGAACCTGAGTACTTTGGAAGGGATTCTGATCAGCAGTCCAACGGCCATCGTCGGCACTGCCGACGGCGGCTCCCATCAGACTTACAATGGGATGGTCATCCGCACCGACGATGGTCGAATCGTGCTGAATCCCACCGGCGAAGTCGAAGTGACGACCCTTCCCGAGGGTCTCATCTCCAAGCCGACACTGCTATGGGACTTGCAAGCCAGCCGAGCCGGAACCAATCGAGTCGAATTGAGCTATCTCACCCAGGGCATCAACTGGAACGCCGACTACGTGTTTACGCTTGACGGAGAGTCCCGCGGCGACCTCAAAGGCTGGGTGACCGTCAACAACCAATCCGGCGTGACGTTCCAAGATGCAAAGCTCAAGCTGTTGGCCGGCGACGTGGCCCGAGCCCCCCAGAACCGTCCGCGTGGCGGAGGAGCCTTTGGCGGCGCTCGCATGGAAGCGATGGCCAAGGATGCCGGTTTCCAAGAGGAATCCTTCTTCGAATACCACCTTTACACGCTTCAACGGCCCGCAACGGTCCGAAATCGAGAGATCAAGCAGCTTTCGCTGCTCGAAGGCAAGGGCGTCAAGTTTACGAAGAAGCTCGTCATCGACGCGTTGCGTGACTTTGGCGTTTACTACCCGAACGAAGGTGAGATCGGTACCGGCAACATCAAGCCCGTCGTCCGGGTCGAGTTCGTCAACTCAAAGGAAAACGGACTCGGTATGCCCCTGCCCCAAGGCAAAGTCAAGGTCTATCAGCGAGACAAGGCAGGGTCCGTCCAAATGCTCGGCGAAGATACGATCGATCACACGCCGAAAGATGAGCGCCTATCGCTCGTGGTCGGCAAGTCATTCGACGTCGTCGCATCGCGCAAGCGGATGAACTTTAAGCGAATCAGCGACCGGTCATTCGAGCAAACGTTCGAGATCGAGATTCGCAACCGGAAGGAAACGGCGGAAACGGTTCACATTCTGGAGCGGCACTATGGCGACTGGCGTGTCATGAGCAAGTCGATGGAGTTCGAAAAGCTCGACGCCATGACCATGCAGTTCGTCGTCAACTTGAAGCCGGGCGAGATCCAGAAGGTCACTTACACCGTTCGCACAACCTGGTAAGGCCAAGTGCATGGGGTGGAAGCCCTCTTCCACTCCATCTCGCACGTCGGCGCGATTTGCCATACAATGTCGGCATGTCGTTCAAACTGACGGAGTCTCAGCGCGTCTGCCACCTAATGCGAAGGTTTGGCCTGGGCGCGGGCCGGTATGAGCGGCAACGCTTCGAGAAGCTGGGCTCGGCCAGGGCCCTCGACGCCCTTTTGAACGACGATCGTGCAGACGAGGGGTTCGATATCGACCCATGGGAGTTCGCCGCCCAAGCCGACGGCCGCATCGACACGGGCGCATACCACCTGGCCGGATTCTGGGCGCTCAGGATGCTCATGACTCAGCGCCCGCTCGAACAGAAGCTGTCTCTCTTTTGGCACGACCACTTCGCGATCGACTTCGAAAAGGTTTACGAGCTACCGATGATGGCCGGTTATCTGGAGACGATTCGCACCCAGGGACGTGGCAAATACAAAGACCTGCTGAAAGCGCTCTTCAAGCAGGGCGCGCTGTACATGTATCTGGACCAGCATACGAGCAACCGATTGCACCCAAACGAAAACTTCGCGCGGGAATTGCTGGAGCTCTACACCATCGGCGAGGGCCATTACACCGAAAAGGACGTCACGGAAGCAGCGAGAGCCCTGACCGGATGGTCCCTGCACTACTTGGGGACGGGACTCCAGTTCAATTACGAAACCCTGCGATCCATGGCCGCCAAAAACAAGCTCGGCCTGAACAACACTTGCTACGTTCCCGCAATGCACGATGACGGACCCAAAACCATCTTGGGCTCCACCAAAAACTGGGATGCAGACATGCTGCTGGACGCGCTGGCGGAGCGGCCCGAGACGGCAAAACTTGTTTGTCGCAAACTTTGGGAGTACTTTGCCGGCGAGAATCCAAGCGACAAGACGATCGAGCGGCTGGTGGGGGTCTGGAAAAAGTCGGACGGCCATATCCGAACCATCCTCAGAGCCATCGCCGATTCGCCGGAATTCTGGTCCGAAGCCTGCTTCATGCGCCGGACCAAGTCGCCCATGGACTACACGGTTGGACTCTACCGGAGCTTTGGCCTTACTCCGATCCTGCTGCAACTCCGCGGCAAGCCAAAGGACGATTTCCAGCCGATTCGCAAGGAATTGCGAGATGTCGCCGGTGGGCTCTACTACCTGATGACCCGCCAGGGCATGTCCATTCTGCGGCCGCCCAATGTTGGGGGCTGGGAATGGGGTATGGCCTGGATCAACCCGGCGACAACGATCGAGCGGCTCAACATCGCGGGCACTCTCTTCTGGAGTGGCGGCAAAGACCGCCCAATCTCAGTGTGGCTCGCCGCCAAGCTGAGGACCGATGACAAGGTCACCGACGGGCTTGGCATCGTCGATGGCATGGCCGACATCCTGGACGTGCCCCTGAACGATGCCCGGAGAAAGGAACTTGCGGCAGCGTGCGAGAAGTACGGCGGCGTCAAAGCGCTGGACAAGCCGGACTCGGCGGCCAACCTCTTTGCCCGGGTCGGCCGCGCGATGTTCGCCATCCCCGAGTTTCAGCTTTGCTAAGGGGTTGCCAACTGGTTGCCGTACCGCAAAGTAGCCCCCCTCACCTTGGAGTGAGCATGCGAGTGAAAGGGAGAGGGGCCAAGGTAAAGGCAAGGTCAGCGGGTTGCGCCGTTCATACTGGCCGACTGCGCTCCCTGCTCATTGGCAATTTCCTCGCTGGACATGCCACGCCTTTCCATCGACTGCGTCGAAGTCATCTTCACATCGACCTCGGGCGCGTTCACATGCGAGTCTGGGGAAGCTTTGCCCGAGCATCCGGCAAGAGCGACCCCCACGAGGGCCAGGATCAGTTTGAAATCCACGGTCCACCCCAGAATTTGTCGATCCCACGATTAGTCATGACCGTGCACCACTGGCTGCGGTTGGCCGCCTCATGAGCGCCACCATTCCAGTAATACGCGACGAACTTCTCACGACCGAATTTGGCCGCATGCCCGTCCGCACAAGCCCCCACCATTCGTGCATTGGCGTATCGCTTGCGGGAGTCCCAGACCAGGTTGTCCCAAGACCAACCACCCGTGTAGTAGATGTCAATGTATGGCCAGGAAGCGCTATAGCCAAGGAAGTACATCCAGCCGTAGGGCAGATTTGCATAGGTTGTGGGGGCGACGGCAACTCGTTGGGCGACATCCTCAAAAGACGTTAGCGAGCGCTGGCGTGCCGCGCCGGAAACGGCGCCGCAACTTCCGCCCTGAACGTAGCTGTAGCCGTCCGCATTCAGGCTGAGGTTGGTCACCCATTCCCAGCGATACTCATATCCAGCACCGAAGAACGGGTCTTGGAAGAATTCGCCCTGGGCATTATTGATATCGCCCTTTGGCACCGCCATCGTGGGATCAAAGTGAATCTGTCGATTCTTCACATACGGCGCGACCCGTCCCACCCAAGTTGTGTTGTTGTGGTACTGATTGGAGTCAGTAGGCGTCCCGTATCCGTAATGCGGCACCGCCGTATCATCGTAATCGGCGGAGTAAATGTGCAGCCCGATGGCGGTCTGCTTCACGTTGGACAGTGCCGATGCGACTTTGGCCGAGGCTTTCGCCTGGGCGAACACCGGGAAGAGAATTGCGGCAAGGATCGCGATAATGGCGATGACGACGAGTAACTCGATGAGTGTGAACCCTCGGGATGATTTCTTGACCAAATAAGCCTCCGAACTTCACCCACAAGCATCTCGCGGAGTTGTTAAGCTTGCGCGATCAACTCGTTAAGGTCCGGTCAAGATTGCCCCCACCCCTCGCCCTTTCGTCGTGCCTCCTCCAAAGAGAGGAGGGCTGAACTCGCACCGTCCTTGCTGGCCGAAAATGCTGAATTCACCCGCACCCCCAACCCCACTCCCTTTCGGCGTGCCTCCTCCAAGGAGAGGGGAGCTCATGGCAGCCCGTAACCCTCTCTGTCAGCGCTCGCTGGGGTGACTTCATCGATGGCTGGAGGATTGGCGACGGTCAGACTATGCTTATAATGGAGGGGACCTGGACACTCTCCATGAAACTATTTTTTCTCTTTTTTGACAGGTGCAGACTTTTCCTAACCCTAATGATTGGCCTGGGCTGTGCCCAATCCTTTGGCCAAGAGATTGTTGATCTGCGACCGGGAACCCCTGCTTACGATGAAATTGTGAAAGCGGCAGTAAAGGGTTGGAAGACCAGAGACGAGTATCGCGTCGGAGGATCGTTGGATGTCGTGCGGCAATACGGCAGGTGGGCGCTTGATTTCGACAGGGTCACTTCGAAGGGGCCGACCGCCGCAGCATGGGAGTGGGCTACGGTCCTTTACTATGATCCAGACCGCAAATCTCAGAGCCGGCCAGCAGGTTGGTGGCGATGCCGGGGAGCCCGTCGCGCAGGTCGGTGTACCGGCAGGGCCGGATCGACAGTTCGCGCACGATCAGCAGTGTCCAGCGGTCGCCCACCAGGTCGAGCGTCTTGGCCAGCGCGCAGTGTTGCCCGTAGT
>CAMLEL010000242.1 GCA_946478935.1 uncultured Armatimonadota bacterium | reverse complement strand
CAGGATGTCTTCCAATGGATGACTCTTCCCGGCCCGGATGGCGCGCCGTGCCCGTTCGATGGCCCGCCTGCTGGCCATCACCCTGACCGATGACTCGAATTCGGCCAGTTCTCTCGCACTGGCAAGCACATCTACCTTTGGCAACTCGCGAAAGTCCACTGGATGAAGTGTAGCGAATCGGATGGTCCTATCGCGAAAAACGTCGGTCTGTTACAATGCGTCGCATGGAAACCCCTCCGACCTATGCCCCGCCCAAGAAGAGTAATACCGGGCTCATCATAGGGTTGGTGCTTGGAGGAATTGCGATCTGCTGCATCGGGGGCGTGGCTCTCATCGGCTTCTTCGGATTCAGTTTCTTCAAGAACACGATTGCTCCCATGGCCGAATGCATGATCAGCTACGAGGCAGTTTCCGGTGCGCTCGATGACTATGCCAAAGCAAACAACGGAAAGCTTCCATCCGCTGCCGCATGGCAGGATGAAATGGCTCCGTTTGTTGAAAAGCGGCTCGCGAGCGTCAAGAAGGAGAACGCTCCATTCAAGCTGATGGATCCCAAGTCCGAGTGGAGCTGCACGATGGGCGACAAAAAGACGGGGATGGCATTCAACAGCAGCTTCGCCGGCAAGTCCCTCGCCGATGCCCAGAAAGATGACTCGGTCGTGATCTTTGAAATCGAGCAAATCGGAAGGAATATCACGCAGGCGTACGCGCATCGAGACAAGTCCACGAGTCCGAAGCTTATGGGTGAGCGCCGGGGCTGGATCACAATCCATGCTGCTGGCGGTTTACAGATGGGTGACAAGGAAATGGGACGGAACTTCGACTTCAAAACGGAGTGACGTATAATTGGCTCAGGTCGCAGCCAAAATGGATTTAATCTTCGAGTTCCAGCCCGTATTGGCGAATCTACTCCAGCCGTGGCACATCATCATCTTGGTGGCGGTCATCATCCTTTTCTTTGGCGGGACGAAGATTCCTGAATTGATGAAGGGAGTCGGCAAAGGAATGGGCGAATTCAAGAAGGGGTTAGAAGAGGGCAAATCCAGCAAGGACGAAGAGCCGCCTTCCAAATCAGCTTGATATTCGCTTGGCAGGGATTTCGCCTAGAACACCCCGAAGATTGGGCTCCGACAACGCTCTCTGGTCGGCGAGATGAAGGTTATGTGCGAATCGCTTCGCCCGACGTCTTGAGTTTCCAGGTTCGGTGGCACCCGCACGCCAAGCATGCAGATCCAAGACGCACCCTCGACGCATACCTTCATCGTCTGAGCCGAGATGCGAGAAAAGCGAAGACGAAGTTTTCGCACCGCGTCGATGCCGTTGATGGTCGGCTGGAGTATCGGTGGTCTGGTACCGGCAATGGAAAAGGATTGGTTCTTACGAGGGCATCGTCGATCTATTTCCTGGAAGCCTCGTCAACGAATAATCGTGCCGTCCAGGCATCCTTTCAGGACATTCGAACTTCCTTCGACACGTTTGACGGTGATCAAGAAGAATGGGCCGCCTTCGGATTGCACGTGCAACTTCGCAAGGGCCTCGTCGTCGATCGCCACCTCTTTCAATCCGGACGCACTCGTATTGAATGGCACGATAAACTGGGCAGGATCATAGCGGAACGCTGGGGGTTTGGCGAGCAGCTGTTGGCGAAGCATCCATTTGAGGAATGGGCGGCAAGCGCCTTGGATATGCCAAAAGCTGAAAGGTCCAAGGTGGAAAGTGGCTGGGAACTGACTCAATCGAGCCCACTGAGGAAAGTCCATGCCTTGGCTAGGTTCGATCGCGTCCGCAATCAACTCGTCACGATCAAGTCGATTGGACGTAGTCTTAAAGGAAAAGCTTCATGGGACTGGTTGATTTAGCGAAGGGCATTTTTGATCGCAGGGTGCGCATTGATCCCGGCGCGTTGCGCAAGACCAAGCCCACTCGGAACCCATTTGTCAAAATGGAATCGCTTGAAGACGGAAGCATGGTGTTGCAGGCGCCATTGTCCAGTCAGGGTAAGGGCATCATGGGCAAACTCGCAGCCCGCGCTGGTAAGCCTGACATAAAGAACTTCGAACTGGAACCGATCGGGGCATTCGTCTGGGGTCTATGTGACGGCAAGCACACGTTTGAAGGAATCTCAAAGCGACTCCGCGAAGAATACAAGTTGAACCGGCTCGAAGCGGATGCCTCCCTCTCCGCATTCCTCCAAATGCTTTCGCAGCGGAAACTGATCACGATGATGGTGGCAGACAAGAAGTGAGGCAAACCGAATTCAAGAACGTCGATCCGCCGTTCTGGGTGGCGTGGAACCAGGCTCTGGCCTCCATTCGGGTTCGTTTCTTCCGACATGCGATTACAAGCCTGGGTATTGCCCTGGGCATCGCCTTTTTTGCGAGCATTCTGACTCTTCGACTTTCCGGGTCTGAATCCACCAACGATCCTGGTTCATCTGATCGCCTGGTTTGGTTGGTGGGCACATCCTTGGTGATGTGCCTGGTAGGAGTCACTAACTCGATGCTGATGTCCGTTACTGAACGGTATCGAGAAATCGGCACGATAAAGTGTCTTGGCGCTTCGGACGGCTTTATCGTCAAAGTATTCTTCTTGGAGTCGGTCGTTCTTGGCGCGATTGGCTCGTTTACAGGGGCTTTGGTGGGCTCGGCTCTTATGATGATTGTTACCCGCGTGAACTTTGCCACCTTCGTCGTAGTGATTCTGACAGGTACGGGCGTGGGCATCTTGATGACCGTTCTGGCAGCGATTGCACCAGCCATTCAGGCTTCACGAATGCCGGCGGCAGCTGCGCTGAGGATGGACGTCTAATGTCTCGCGATCGAAATGTCGTCGTTCGGACAGTCGACCTGGTCAAGCAGTACGGCGATGGCGAGGCCGCCGTTCGCGCCCTCAACGGCGTCTCTTGTGAGATTTTTCAGGGTGAGTACCTCTCCATCATGGGTCCATCGGGCTCTGGCAAGTCAACGCTGTTCAACATGATCGGTGGACTGGACAAACCCTCTGAGGGCGCGGTTTACGTCAACAGCGTCGATATTGCCCAGCTCACTCCTCGGGAGTTGGCGTTCTTGCGTTGCCACACCATTGGCTACATCTTCCAGACTTTCAATCTGATTACGGTACGAACGGCATTGGAAAACGTCACATTGCCGATGCTATTCGCGGGGCTTTCACCGGATGACGCGGACGAGAAAGGGATGTCACTTCTGGAACTGGTTGGACTTGGGCATCGCTACCACCACCGGCCGTCGGAACTATCTGGAGGTCAGCAACAGCGCGTGGCGATCGCCCGCTCCCTGGCAAACAGCCCCAGTATCGTCCTCGCAGACGAGCCTACCGGCAACCTTGATCTCAAGACGGGCCAAGAGATTATCGATCTGCTGAGACAACTAAACGATGAACAGGGTGTGACGATTATTTCGGCGACTCACGACCATAAGATGCTCGACGTTAGCGATCGCATCTTTCATATCCGGGATGGACAACTGGCCAGCATCGATGAAAAGGAACCAGTTGGGCGCTAGGACTGGATTCCAGCGCCCAATGGTTGCTACTTTACAAGGTTGAGCTTCATCGAGACCGTTCCGCGGATGGGAATCTCCATCCCCGCTTGCTCGATAAGCATTGTTCCTTTGTTCGTGATGTTCATTACGTTCGAAACGGTCTTGCCGGTCAATTTGTCGACAAGTCCCTCGCCAGAAATCTGAGCGGTTCCGTTCATTTTCATGTTGCCCATCGGGCTTTGAGCAGCTTGAGGGTTCTTGCTGGTGTCAACGTCCAGCTTCATGTCGCCAGAGTACGTCACAACCCAGAGCTTCTGACCATCGACTTCGCGTTCGGAACTGATCTTCATGGACATCTTCAGGTCTTTCACGCCCATCGTTGCCATCCCAGCTGAACCAGGTACAGCAACTTGCATGGCATCCCCAACCTTCCATGCCTTCTCTGGAAGTTCGATCAGATTAAGCAACATCGAAGAGGAGAGCGATCCCATGCCCGGGAAACCCATGCCTGCACCCTGATTGGTTTCAGGTTTGGCTTTGGGATCCTTGGCCAATGTAAATCGATTGCGCGCGTCAAGCGTGCCTTTTTCCGTTTTTGCATCAGGGAGTTTGTTGGATTGATCACCCATCATCGCCGCGATCGAACCATCCATCGAAAGCTTCTCATACTTGGTAAGGGCTTCGACATCAGCAGTTCCCTTCTCGGCATTCACGGCTAAGGTTTTCAACGCGACGGTGGCAATGGTTGTGATAACCATGTCCTGTTCACCCATCGACGGAATCTCGACAAACTGCTTGATCTCGTTTTCGATTTTGTAGGTCTCGGTTGTGCCGACTTTCAGTTCACGTCGGACAGGCGTAGCATCTTGGGTGGCGACAGCAACGCTTGCAAGCGCCAAAAAGGCGAACCATTTGAAGGTATGAATTGGTTTCATTTTTCCACTAGTACGTGGTCACACCCTGACTCGCGGCGCAACCGGTGATATTGTCGTCGAATCGCGCAAATATCTATCGTTCATGTATCCTTTGGCCCAATGATTTGGGCAATATTCGCAGTTTTAACTCAGGCGCCAACTGACACAACCACAATTCTGCTGGGTGGGGACATCATGCTCAATCAGATTCCCATTGAGCGAAAGCCATTGGAAGGAC
>CAMLEL010000241.1 GCA_946478935.1 uncultured Armatimonadota bacterium | reverse complement strand
ACGTCGTAACTGTAAGTTCCGGCGTAGCCGGTGCGGGATTCCTCGGTGAGCTGGTCCGTAAAGGCTTTCAATTCTCATCCCCCGAGAGCGTAATCAAGTCGTTGGGAACAATTCCTTCTGAAACAATCCGTCCGCTACTATTGACAACATGAAACTTCGTAATCCCGGAGTTCAATTTAACGACCCTATATCGATATCGACCGGAAGGCAATTCATTTACATTACCTGCAAAAAATTCACCGAGCTTGTGGTACTTCCAATCCCTTGAACCCATTGGAATCTCGAACTCGCCCGTAGTCAACCTCAAGGTTTTGTAGCGTATGCCAATGTACTCGGAGAATGCAGTTCGGATAGTCGCCTGCAGACTCGCCGACTTCACGTTCGATGAGCAGCGCCATACCCAGAAAATGCTCAGCATCAAACAGAGAACCGATAGTGTCAATATGGATTTCATTCGAAAGCCATTCGTCAGAACCGGTTTACCCACGAGACTTTCGCCTTTCTCTTCTTCTTCTGATCGTCCTTTTTGTCGAACGTCCATGGCAGTCATGTTCTAGGACTTGGATTTGATTTGACCGGCTTGTTCCAATGTTGGATCGGACCATCAGTTGTTTCGATTGTAAGGTAGCGTTCATCTGCAAAAATTTAAGCCCCCATTACGATTGGGCTATTGGTTGAAGACTCAGATGCCTCAAACTGGTTAACTCCAATTGCTCAAACAACGAGACCTTGCCAATGACAGCGCAATTGATTTCATCTCTATACAACTTATTGCCTTCTAGATGACCATCGAACCTCCTGAATGGAACAATTTCCTTGAAATCCTCAATAACTTCATCCTTACCGCGAAAAATTGGAACGAGTGATTCTACGGCACCGGAGTTCAACAAACGGTCTGCTAACTCAGTTTTTAAGATAAGTGAATCCTCCTCTTGCCAGCGCAGCAAGAAACTCGATCTACCGGGTTTAAAGGATTTGAAATGATAAACTCCAATCCTGGCGGAAGCGACTAATGTTACAGATTGCCCACCAAAACAACTTACCTCCAATCGGTTTGAAATGGATCTAAACTCACTTTCGGAAATAGATTCCCTTTTCATTGCAACTCGAATGTCTTGCAATAGTGACTCATATTTCATTGATTGTTCCAGAACGAATGCCTCTGGGATGGCTGGACAACACAAAGCCGGTTCCATCTCGCTTAGCAATGGTAAAACAACTGATGTCGCCCATCAATAACCGAGGCCCGTAACGAAGCAAAGAGGAACTCCTCCAGCGCTGTTATTCTCGCAAAACCACTCATTTGTTTCCGACTTCGCATTACAATCATCCCGTACTACCGCTGCCAAGCCTTATACTTCCTCCGCCCACCTTTCGACCTTTAAAGGGATCTACACGCTTAATCGGTTTGTTCTCACAATACCTGTACCAGTTCCGCCCATCCTTGCTGGGATCGCGATTTCGGTTGCCTTGTTGCCCCTCACTAACCCGCATTTGAAATCGACCTTTGTCAACCGTGTTTCTTGAGAATTGGGAAATTATCGCCAGGTCCTAGGGCTAGACGCTTATCTGGAGCGTTAGCTGCGCAACCTCACCAAGGTGTTTCCGTACAGTTTCACAAGCTCATGAAGCCGAATCCAGACGAAATCTCGCGTAAGCCGTTGGCGATATGGATATCGATCTGCCTCGTCTTGGCCGCCGTCTCCATCCCGCTTGCTCTGCGGCTGCCAAAGGTGATTGAGGCAGAAATCGTGATGGGAGGATGGTGGCTGGTATGGGCAATCACTCTGAGCGTCTTGCTGTATCGAGGGAGACCAGTCGCCGACGATGCCGATTGGATTGGCAAGGGAACTCACCGCTTCCAAGGCTGGCTCGATATGCTCGGGACTCCGTTCGAGACCGGCTGTCTCTTCGACGAAGGTTGCGCAACGCTGCTGCTCGCAATTATCGCCTTCCTTCTTCTGGGCCTCGCGTTCATCCTCCTGATCGAATTTGTGGTGCCCGCCATTGCTATTCTCTTGTTCCTATCGATCGGCGGGATGCTCGCGCGAGCCGTTAACGATAACCATCATTGCCAAAGGAACCTGGCGCTTTCCGTCTTGTGGGGTGCCCTTTGGGCAACTGTTTACGTCGGACCTGTCGCGGCGATTGTGATCTGGACCGCAGGGCTGATCAAATAGGTCCGTGGGACTGGCGAGCCCGATGCCATAATCACACCATGACCCAGCGGCTTCCAGAGTGGCTGACGATCCGACTTCCTCGCCCCGACACCATCAAGGAAGTCGAGCAGATGATGCGGTCCAAGAGCCTGCACACCGTTTGTGAGAGTGCTCGCTGCCCCAACTTGCCGGAGTGTTGGAGCAAGAAGACCGCCACTTTCATGATCCTGGGCGACACCTGCACACGAAGCTGCGGATTCTGCGCCATCAAGGTCGGACGCGGACTCGCGGTGAATCCACATGAACCTGCCGATGTCGCCAAAGTTGCCGTCGACTTGGGCCTGAAGCACGTTGTGGTGACCAGTGTGGCGCGAGACGATCTGCCCGATGAGGGCGCCTCCCAGTTCGCGCAGACCATCGAAGAACTGCACAAAGCCAACCCGAACACGATCGTCGAAGTGCTTACCCCCGACTTCAAAGGCAAGCGGCACTTGATCGAGGTCGTTTGCAAGGCTCATCCTGAGATTTACAACCACAACATCGAGACCATCGAACGGCTACACACCATCGTCCGACCGTCTGCCAAGTATCACCGAACCTTGAAAGTGCTAGAACTGGTCAAGGAAATCGATCCCACCATCTACACCAAATCGGGAATCATGCTCGGGCTCGGCGAGACGAAAGACGAGGTCATTCTGACCCTCAAAGATCTTCGCGCGGTCGGGGTGGATGCGGTGACGATCGGTCAATATCTTCGGCCGACCATGCGGCATTTACCCGTGGCCGAATACATCCATCCGGATCAATTCAAGGAATATGAAGGGATTGGCGAGGAGCTTGGATTTGCTTTTGTCGCAAGCGGCCCGTTCATACGATCGAGCTACAACGCAATCGAATTCAGCAAAAAAGTGATGAACGAGCGGCTCGAGCGCTTTGAAAACCTCGCCTCGCTGTCGGTCAAGGGGTCGTAGGCGGCGAATCGGTTGTCGCTGCCTTTTTCTTCTTCTTGCCTTCCATCACGAGCCCAGCGATGATCAGCAATGCCCCAACTCCGACGGCATACGGCACCGCATAACGAATCGTGTCGGCAATGACCGCTCCGATGTAGATGCACGCCGCGGCGGCAACGATTAGAAGTCCGATGTAGAGCAGTTTGTTTTGCGGCATGTTGTCTCCGATTCGATACCACTATACGTCAGGGGTTACGATTCGTAAAGATATCGGGATGCACGGTGTAGCAAATTTCCCCGCTGTTTAGGTGAACTCATGCCATGAGCATCGACGCAGCGTTTCTCGGCCGTTGGGATCTTACCATCCACCACGTGAACGGGGATTTCCCCTCCTGGTTCGAACTGAATGAGAATGGGACCGGTCAATTCGTGGGGCAATTCGGAAATGCCCGTCCGATTCAATCCGCTTCGAGCGAGGATGGCGTACTCACCTTCTCGCTTCCCAAGCAGTATGAGCAGCGGACCGACGACATGACCTTTATTGGTAGCATCGAGGGCGGGCAACTTCGGGGAACGACGACGGATGGCGACGGCTCTGGATTGCGTTGGACAGGCGTAATGGCGCCCCTTCTGCCTGGTCGCGATCACGCTTGGGGTCCCGCAAACTCGCTGATTGGGCCCGATCTTTCAAATTGGGAACCTCGCTCCCCCAACTCGGAATCGAATTGGTCTATCGAGGGCGGCATGCTGGTCAATTCCAAGGTCGGTTCCGACCTAATCCTAACGGAGGCTCACGATGATTTCCGGCTCGTGGCGGAGTACCGGTATCCCGCCGGGAGCAACAGCGGAATCTATCTTCGAGGCAGATACGAGGTGCAGATTGTGGATGACTTTGGCAAAGAGCCCTCTTGGGGATCGAGCGGCGCTATCTACGGGTTTTTGGTCCCGAGCTCCCATGCCATCTATGAAGCCGACCAATGGAATCGCATCGAAATTGAGCTGGTTGGCCGCTGGGTATCAATCGATCTCAACGGCGTACGAATCATCGATCGCAAGGAAATTCCCGGCATCACTGGCGGCGCGCTGGAGTCGGACGAGGCAGCGCCGGGGCGGCTTTTTCTCCAGGGAGATCACGGGCCAATCACGTTCCGGCGACTCGATATTTCGCTTCCAAACGCCTAGCCGAGCGGTATGCGGGTCGGCAGAAAGCTCAATCTGTCAAAATAACACCTATGGCAGGCCATTCCAAATGGAAGAACATCCGAATTCGCAAGGGGAAGCAAGATGCGATTCGGGGCAAGCTTTTCACCAAGATCAGCCGAGAAATCATCGTTGCCGCCCGTGCGGGCGGCGGCGATGCGTCGATGAATCCCCGCTTGCGAGTTGCCGTCGAGAAGGCCCGCGAGGCTTCGATGCCAGTCGATAACATCAAGCGGGCGATCGATCGTGGTACCGGGGCAATCGAGGGTGTGGCCTACGAAGAAATCGTATACGAGGGCTACGGTCCCGGGGGCTCGGCCATCATTCTTGAGTGCTACTCAGAAAACCG
>CAMLEL010000240.1 GCA_946478935.1 uncultured Armatimonadota bacterium | reverse complement strand
CGACGATGAGATCATCGAGCCCTTTGACAACGTTGAAGTGACCCATCGTCGAGCGCTTGCCCATCCTGAATCGCTTCGAGCGAATCCAGGAAAGGCCGACTCGGGCCGTGCGGTCGATGGCGTACCCGTACATCGTGTTCCAGAGCCATCGCCGGATAGGCCAGGGCCATACGAATGTCGAGGCAAAGAGGACATTGGACGCCAGGCGACTGAGCTTATTCAAGGCTCTCACTTGACCATATCTCCCAATAGCGTCGCGTAACCATCGATCATATTTCGCGTGGCAAAACGGGCTGAATTCTGGAGGCCAGGCTCGATCAAGTCGTGAATGTCGGGGAGGCGATTCGCGATGGAAGAAGCCGCATCACGAGGGTGATCGGGGTCAATCAACAAGGCTGCGTCTCCGGCGACTTCCGTCATCGGCGCTCGGTTTGTCGTGATAACGGGGCATCCAGACGCTTGGGCCTCAATGATCGGAAGGCCAAATCCCTCATATTTCGATGGAAACAGCAGAGCCGTCGCACACGAGTAGAGCGCCCGCACCTGTTCATCAGAGGGCAACTCGACGATTTTGACCCGTGCTGGGTTTGGGAGGCCCGCGATCGCTGTGAGTACTTGAGCTTCGGGCCGTGCACCGGCCATCACCAACCCAAGATCTGCCACGCCGAGCTTTTGGAGTTCGCCCACGATCTGCACGACGCCTAGCTTGTTCTTATTGGCTTGGTTGCCACCAACGTGGAGGAGGAACCGCGTTTTCGGATCGATGCCGAGCTCGGCGACATACTGCATCGCGGCGGACTCTTCCATCCGAGGCATCTGACGAACGAATCCATCGTAAATTGTTCGCGTTCGTTCGACCGATCGTCCCGTCAGCCGCAACACATCTTCGAGTGTGGCATTGCTGGCGGCGGCAACCCAATCCGCGCTCTTGAGATTCTTTAGAATGGAGTACTGATATCGCTTCGCGGGCAAAGACAGGGGCCAATCATTGATTTCCCCGAGAGCCGCCTTGGCCACGATCAGATCGTGGCAAACCACGGCATGGGGTACGGACCGTAGCGACTTTTGATACATCGCGTAACCGTGTTCGGCAATCAGCACGGCGTCTGCTTCCTTGGCATGTCGCTTCAACTCAGGGATGAAGGCGACAAACTTGTCATAGAACGTCGCGCGGCGTCGCAGGATCGGCCTCAGCCGCTGACCCATCGACGTCTGGGATGGAGCGCACACTTTGACGGTGAATCCCTGGTCACACAAGCCTTGGCGCATCGAGTCCACAAAGGCAAGGATGCTGAATTGCCGATCTGCTTCGTACGGTCCCACGAGGAGAACCCTCAAGTCTTCGCTCCGAAATCGATACCCCTTTTTGTAGATGGGAGTGAGGCAATGCAAAGGCCGCCTCCAAGCGCGGCGAACCCGAGAACCGTGGTTTGGCCCCATTGTCCCGAAAGAATCACCATCGCGCAGCTGCCAAAGAGCATGACGGGAAGCATGTATCCCAGCTTCGCAGCGTTAAAGCACTTGGCTCCCAGCCAGAGGACAAGACCAAGTCGCATCGACAGGAAGACCAGGCCAATGTATGGGCCCATCTCGAGGATAACGCGGGCCCATTCGCCTTCGGCGAGCATAAACGATCGCCCAGAAGTCATTAAGGCTGCACCGGCGTTCGTGCCAAAGCCAAGGCCGGCTCCCGTTATCTCGGCATAGCTGATCTTTCCAACCGCGACGATGTATTCGCCGAACGCTCGCATGAGGAAGCCTTGTAATCCGCCCTCGTGCTGTCCAGCCGCAGTAATTCGCTGCGAGAAGATGTCGGCGCCTTCACCGAAGACTGCGAACTGGCCGGCGATGAACATGCCGATTCCAGCCACGAATGCGAACCGAACGAACCCAGAGATCGCTTTTGGTTTGGCCAGAAGAATCGCAATCACCGCGAGAATGACAACCGTTCCCACACTGGCCAATGCGTAGCGGCTACCGGAAACGGCCAGGGCAAGACAGGTTGCTGCCGACGCAGAAATAACCAACCATTTGGGATAGTTACCCTTGTGGAACTGATCGTACATCAGGAAGGAAACAACGAAAGCATAGAAGATGCTCGGTCCTAGGGTGAAGGTGAAGGTTCCCGGCGGCCTGATTTTGCCACCGGCCGACTGGATCTGAGCAAACTGCATATCCAGACCCCGGTTTAGCCAGTGATTGGCTCCGAAGTTGAATTGCATCGCCATCAGGATCGCCACGGGAATGCTCAAGATCAAGAACCATTTTCCGATCGTGATGATGTCCTTGTCGTCCATGACGTTCCGTATCAGAAACATCAATGGAACGTGGAGGAATGCCACGCGGAAGCCGTAGAGCGAAACGATGGGGACGTTCGGGTTTTGACTCAGCCCAAAAATGAGTGCGATCGCCCCAAGCAGCCAGAGCATCACCACGAATCGGTTCCAGGGAAACACCCGCGTGACGTGAGCCACCAAATACATGATCAGCAAGAACGGATCTCTGGCGACCAACAAGGCATCGGCAAACATGGGCAGGATCATGCGAAGGAAGCCTTCGAAGATCAGCAGAAAGAAGTACAGCCAGATCAAGTTGCGGATCAAACGCATCGATCCGTAAATCTGAGTCGCGGCTGCAGGTAGGGCAATGCTCATGCTGACCCCCCAACGTACGGGGAGGTTGCGGCGATCAGGTTGCTGCGATAGTTTTCCCAGGTGCAGCGTTTCGCTTGTTGCAGCGCGGCAATTCTCATGGTTTCCAGGCGGTCACGGTTTTTGGCAAGCATTTCCAATCTTTCGGCGATCGCCTCACTAGATCTTATCGGTACAACGAACCCTTCAACCCCATTTTGAACTACATCTCCGGCACCGGTGTTCTCGCTCACGATCACCGTCATCCCTTGCGACATGGCTTCCAGCACCACCAGCCCGAATCCTTCGGACAGTGATGGAAGTACGAGGACGTGCTGACCGCGCATGGTTTCCAGGACCTCGGCATGGGGTGCAGACGGGATGTACCGGACATCCCCCAGGAAATCATCCAGTGGCTTGCAATCTCCAACTCGGCTACCCAGCACGGTCACGTCCACCAAATCCTGCACTTGACGACAGCCCTCGACGAAATAGGAGATGCCTTTGCGTTGCTGTACTGAGCCGACGAACATGACGCGAAGCTTGCCATCGGATTGTTGCGGTTCCTCTAGCGATGTATCAGGCGCCCCATAGTTCACCACGCTGATCCGGGCGCTGAGTCCGGGAGCCTGTTGCAGAGTACGGGCGGAATATGAGCTGGGTACGACGATCAAATCAGCCTGGCTGATCTCCCGATCCTTTCGCTCACGCTTTGGCACACTGTCTTCGATGCCCTGAAGAAGCACGGCATAATCGGGTTGAAGGTCTCTTTCCTCTTCGAAAATCTGCTTGACATCCCGCCAATAGCCAACGGGATGCTCGTAGATCGTCTTCAAGCCGCGTTCCCGTGCAGCCTTAAAGGTCCATTCGGCCGCGTCCTCATAAGCATAAACAGCCGTTAAATCCGAATGTTTTTCCAGTCGTTTGGCCACCCATGCATCCAGCGAGCGGCAAACAGCGTCGATGGACCATGGTCCGACTTCGTGACGGACGGGCCAACGCCAGCCCACCGAACTTGCAAACAGGCGTCCAGCTTCCCGAATGGGAGCCGTGCGGGTTCGATTGCGCAAGGTTGCGCTATAGCTTCGGCGTTCGCATTGGCGTCGAACTTTGCCGGGGACGATCTTGGAAACGACCGAATCAGGGCGCCAAGATAGCGGAGTGCAGAATTCCCGGAGCCAGCCTTGCTCATCAAATGCGCGCAGAGCCTCGCGCACAAATTGACTCCCTGTTGGATGGCTCAGCAGCAGCATATGACGTTGCTTCGTACAGTTTAGGCGACGCCAGAGCCGCACGATGCGCTCTGCCTGTGTGAATTGAGCAAGAAACGGGCCATTGCCCTTACTTATGCACGACGGATTCGAACACTTTGACGTACTCGGCGGCAACCACCGGCGCCGTGAACTTAGACAGATGCGAGGATGACGCCTCCCGGCACCGTCGGTAAATGTCAGCGTTCTCCAAAACGAGCCGCAGCTGGGCGGTCAGGTCTTTCAGGTCGTCGTTCTTGAAGGTGACTCCGGCTGGACCGATGGCATCCTTGAGCCCACCACCTTCAGAGCCGACAACCACGCAACCGCACGCAATCCCTTCGAGAGCGACGATTCCAAACGGTTCTTTCCATCGCGATGGCACAACCATCACGCGGTGGCGGTTGATCTGTTCAACCAGACGATCACCCGAAAGCGGTCCGGTGAAGTCAGTTCTGTCAGCGACATTGATTTCACGCGCAAGGTCACGCAAGGCAAGCTCCTCTTCCCCTCCCCCAATGATGGTCAGCGTCACGCCCGGTAAGTCTGCCAAAGCCCGAATCGCAAGATCGACGCCCTTATCGCTCACCAAGCGGCCGACAAACACAATATCTCGGTCTCGGCGCACATCCGGCAATTCACGAAACTGGACTGAGTTGTAGCAATTGCCGATGATGCGATCGCATCCTTCCACATCGTCCGCAACGGCCTGACTGATCGCATTTTGGGTCGCGTGGCGGATCGCCCAACGTTTGATCTTTTCGGCGCGATTGATGCGG
>CAMLEL010000239.1 GCA_946478935.1 uncultured Armatimonadota bacterium | reverse complement strand
GGACGAACGATTGAATAAATATCCGGTTATCCGCGTCTCACGGCAGGAGGCTGCACTATTCCGGTAGGGACTTGGCTAGGTTCCAGAGCTCGTCCCATTCTTCGAACGAGAGTTCGTTCAGCGGCTTGGTGGACATTTTCTCCATCGCGATGAATCGCGTGGAAAAACGGTCCACCATTTTTCGTAACGCTTCCTCAGGCTCGACCTTGAGCCATCGGGAGATGTTGACGACAGTGAATAAGAGGTCTCCAACCTCGCCCTCAATCTCTTCTTGAGAACCGGATTCGATCGCGCCCCGTAATTCTTCGATTTCCTCGCGCATTTTGGCGAATACGTCTTCCAATTGCTTCCATTCGAAGCCCACTCTCACGGCGCGCTTACTCACTTCGTGGGCCCGCAGTAGAGCAGGCATTGCCTTCGGGATTCCTGAAAGAACAGATCGGTCCTCTTGCTTCTCGCTCTTTTTGATGGCGTCCCAATTGGAAAGTACTTCGTCTGAATCGGCGACTTGGACGTCGCCAAAGACATGGGGATGGCGTCGGATCAGCTTTTCCTTGATCCCCTGAACGACGTCGTAAATATCGTAATAACCTGTGATGGCATCCATTTGAGCATGCATCACGGCTTGAAGAAGGAAGTCGCCGAGTTCTTCGCAGAGCGCGTCCGGGTCGCCGCTGTCGATGGCTTCCAAAACCTCATAGGTTTCTTCAACCATGTGCTTTTTCAAACTCTCGTGCGTTTGCTCCCTGTCCCAAGGACATCCATCCGGGCCGAGCAAGGCATCGACAACTTCGACGAGGCCGTTGAAACCGGACGCAAACTGGGAAGGAACCGGCGGAACGTACGCGCTGGTTAATGGATCGTATTCACGTCGATCCAATTCAGAAAGCGCAATTTTCTGGACCAGTTCCTCGGGACCCCCGGCACGACTCACAAGGATGACCTGATGCTCCTCGGGAAAGTATTTCATGAGCGTCAACTTCGCATCGGAGGCAGCTTCTGCGGAATCCAATTGGTAAACGATTTGCGATGAGCGCGGATCGATTGCTGTGCCGTTGGAATCGTGGGCATTCCAAACGTGCAGGGAGCCTGAAAAGCTCTCTCCGGCCGATGCCAATATCGCATCGACAAAACTCGGGGCTGGGAAGACTTGCAGTTGTCGTAAGCCGGCTAGAATTCGTACCGATTCTTCGCCAACCATGGGGTGACCAGGGACCGCAAAAACCGCGTCCTCGTCCAGGTCCGCCGCTCTGGATGCGATGGCATGGTAGAGATCCTCGAACGTGCTGCACGTCTGGTAGAGATCGTCGCAGCTGCGATAATCGATTCCTTGATCGAGAAGGAGTTTCGTCGAGGGATGGATTTCGGTTCTGAGTAAAACAATCGATGCGCTTTTCAGCGCATCGATGTTTCCTCGTGGAATCCAATCCACATTTCCCGGGCCGAGGCCAATGACTTTTAGCGGCTTATCAGAACGTTCCAAAGCTTTTGCAGTCCGGGCGCGGTAATTTGAACGTTGATAGCTTTACGCTTATCTTTGATGAGCTTTTCGACCATGTCGCCGTTTTTTTGTTGACCGGCTATGACCATCATGCGTTTTTTGATATCCGCCTTCAATCGCGCATCCAAAGGCAACTGCTTCTGATCCTTTTTCTGGACGACGAGATATTTCATGAAAGAACCGCCCGATTCGATCCACTCTGTAGTCTTGCCTGCTGGGACAGCGGCGGTTGCTGACTTCACATTTTCAGGGATGTTTGCCGTCGGCACCTCCGGCAATTCTCCACCCAGCATTTTAGTGAGGTCTGTCGACATCGTTTTCGCAACTTCTGCGAAAGGTTTGGTCTTGAGAGCTTCGTCAACCTTCGCTTTATCGGCAGCTGCTTCAACCACGATAACCCGCAAGGTGATGGTGGCAGGTTCCACGTAGACCATCTTGTTGACGTTATAGTGGCTCGTCACCTGCTCGTCAGTAATTGAAACGCCCATGGTCAATAAATTAAATCGTGCCAAGTCTTGTGTCACCTGGGCGGCGATGACGTCGTCGGTGATGCCCAGTTCCTGCAGTTCTTTAAGTGTTTCTGGGTTCTCGGCGCGCCTCTTGGCTACCTCGGCCGTGATTTCGGCCTGGGTGGGAGCGACGCCCTTATCTCTGGCCACGGCCAACACAACGATCTCGTCGATAAGCCTTCGAATGGTCAGGAACGCGGGTGGCGCAGCGACGAACTGCGTGCCCTCCATCACGCCGACGCCGTCCAGATAGGCCATACGGTGATAGAACTCCGCCGCGGTGATAGTTCTCCCATCGACCTTAGCGATGACGGCGTTGGAGTCTAGCGGTTGGGCAAGGGAAGCGCCGGCTACGGCCGCAATCGCCGCAGTTGTAACGAGTTTTGTCTTCATTTTGTCTCCGGTTCTTTAGACGAGGGTGGCAGCGAGCCGTATCTCCGAAATAGGAAGGGCGCCCCTTCGGCCTCGAAGCGGCGCCCCTCTGTCAGGAGGTATCTAGCAGCTAGAGCAGTTGGCTCTAAGCGACTACTGACGGTTCGTTTCACGATGACCGACCTGACTTCACGATGCCTTTCAACGGTTTCGAGACCTACTAAAAAATGCGCCCAAACCTTTCGGTTCTAAGCGCAAGCCAGTCGGTCTTCGGCGTCGTTGCCGCGGTTGTCCGGCTCTCGCTTCGCCTACGGGGTTAGCTGACGGGCTCGGGCCAAGAGTTACCCTATCCACCCTCGTGGGTGGAATTCGCCCCGGAGTTGGGTCCCCCGCTTTCCCGGTCAAGGGAAATTAGACGTCTCCGACGCTCTCACGTCGGCACATCTATACTACCCAGCCCAGCCACAAAAGGGTTCCAAAATCTTGCCCTACGACTTCAAACTGGCCATATCGATAACGAACCGATAACGGATGTCGCTCCGCATTATGGTTCGTACGCCTGGTTGATCTGGGCTACTCGGCGTCATCGTCCTGCACGCTTCGCTCAAGTAGTTCACGCAGCCGAAGCCGCTCCTGCTCCGCTTCGCGTTTGGTTTTCATACTTTTGCGGAACTCATCGCCTGAAGACTGCTGACGTTTTGGAAGAGATAGCGACAAGCGATTGCTACCCATCAGCCAAGCGAGCACCATGGACAACCCGACGCCGATTCCGGCAACGGGAGCCGCTGCGCCGTGTTCAAACACAGCCGCTAGGCCAGCAAACCATGCGATGAACATCGCCTTGACGGGCACTATGCCAAACACGAGGATCGTCGCTTGTGGGCGGTAGGCGCCAAAGGCAACCGTCCAGGCTGCGACTGGAAGCCACAGTCCGTGTGCTGAAACAACAACGCCAGCCGCGAGACCTCCCAGCCAAAGGGTGAGTGGAGGAACCGTCAGGAAGACAATGTAGCTAGGCAGAAACCTTTCACGGGTCCAGGCTCTTTCGAGAGCGCCCATGAAGAAGAACGCCATGAGGGCAGAGAACACGAACCGGATGAAATCGATCTCGACTAAAGCGTAAGTGACCAGCGTCCAAGGCCTTGCGAACCAACTATCACTAAAGAAAATAGTTTGGCGGATGACATCGCCGTCCTTAGTTGCCCATAAGACCACAAACGCGACGGCTGCCAGAATGATCGTGGCAATCGTGACCGGCATTCCGCTTTTTGAAACAAAACTGCGGGCGCTCTCGAATTGGTTTGGCCTTGCCATCTCATGTATTGTGGCGTACCCTTGCGCGATACAATGAACTTGGGAGGAACCAGGTCAGCCGTGCCCCGTATCACAGTACGAGGAATCTTCTATAGACCAAACGCTTCATTTGCAAGACGGAGACCTTGTCGAACTGGCCCAAAAGGGCCGCGAAGACGCTTTCGAGAAGCTGTACTATCGGCACCTCGATAAGTTGTATTCGCTTGCGTACGGCATTGTCGGAAATCAGGCAGATGCGCGCGATGTGGTTCAAGAAACGTTTCTCAGAGCCTATCAACGGCTGCCAAAGTTGAGAAAGGACGGTGCGATTCTTGGGTACCTGTGTCGTACAGCAAGCAACGCGGCGATCGATGTGCTGAGAGCAAGAAAGTCGTCGCAAGTTGTGCATCTGGATGATGTCAGGGCGGATTCGATGCCGAGCAACGGCCCCGAGCCGGAAGGAGTTCTCGAGGCCAATATTAATCAATCAGCACTGGCGGCCGCGCTGATGCAACTTAGCGACGATCATCGTGTCGTTGTTGTGATGCATCACTTGGAAGGTTGTCCGGTGGAAGAAATCGCTGTGCGGTTGGGACTTCCTGCGGGAACTGTCAAGAGTCGACTCGGCAGGGCCAGAGAGACCCTTAGAAGGCGACTTCTGGGGAAGGTATTTATCGAATGAATTGTGAAGAAGTAAGGATACAGATCGCGCAGATGTCCACTGCGGAACTGCGAACCGCGAGTCTGGACCCGCACATTCGCGGGTGTGCCAATTGCAGCGCTTTTCTGCAAGACATGCAAAGCGTGGCGCAGGGCCTCGACACGCTGGTCATTCCACGTCCAAGCTCCATGGTCCCTCCGGTGCCAGTGGGATCACCCCGTCGCGCGCGCGCGATGACGCTGTTGGCGGCTACTTTGACCATGCTCATGGTTGGCGCGTTGGCAGCTTTCGTCTATAAGAATTACATGGCTGCCGAAGACGCGGGCGGCCCAGGGACGCGAGATGCTTTG
>CAMLEL010000238.1 GCA_946478935.1 uncultured Armatimonadota bacterium | reverse complement strand
CGAGCTTCTCCAGCAGCTTGTCGCTAAACTCCCACCACTGAGAGCAACTAACTAACACGTGGGAACATCTCGCCCTCAAGCAACGCCCCGGGCGTCAGCTCAAGGGGCTGAGTCACAACGTGCTCCGAGCCGGAAAAAACGGTCTGACAATCCATGAAGATCACCACATGGGCGACGCGAGGTTCATCGGTATCATTGGGACCCGCCATGTGCGCGCAGCGCCCGTGGTGAAACGTGCAGTCGCCCCGGCGTAATGGAACAGTCACACGGGGCTCCCATTCCAAATCGGGGCAGACCTGAAACAGACTCCGAGAATCCTCCAAGCTTTGCATCGGCAGGTCTGTCCGCCGATGCGAGCCGGGGATAAAGGTCATGCATCCGGACTCAACCCGCACATCACCAAGCGCAATCCAGCAAGAAATCGGGTCGGGACTGTGGGTGTGCGGCCAATAAGGCTGGTCTTGGTGGAATTCCGTGGGTGCATGATTGTGGGGAGCTTTGATCAGGGTCTGATCATGCCAGAGCCGTAGCGACTTGCCCGCCAAGCGCGTCGCCCACTCGTGCAGTTTGGGCAAGAACGTCAACTCACGCATCGTCTCATCCTCTCGCCAAACATTGACGTTCTGATTGAAAATCGGTCCCTGATACAGCGACTTCAGGCGCTGACTGGCTGCAAGCGCCGCTTCCCGATACTTACCGACCTCGGCTTCGCTCAGCAGGCCAGGCACATGCACGTATCCATCTTCGGCGTATTTCTCGACGTGGATTTCGGTCAATTTCCAACCATCCTCCTCTCATAGAGAGATTTCAGAATGACCGCCTGACCGCCGTGATAGGCTTCGTGAGCTACGACATGGCTCAGGATCCACCGGACGGTGACAGAAGAACTCCATCCTTCTCGTTCAATGATCGTCGCTGGATCCGGAAAGAGTTTGATGCTTTCCAGGGTGCGCGCTCGAATCTTGTCTTGATATTCGTAATAGTAGTCGAGTGGTCGCCGCGGAGGCACAACCCATTTGAATGCATCCACATCGGTTTCTTCACTCAGCAGCTCCTTTAGCTCAGACGGTGAGCGCTCTCGACCCAGGGCGGCTGTTTCCACCCAAAATGCCTCGACGTCGATCATGTGAAGCAAGATCGCGCCGATACTGTGGCCATTCGGAACAGGTTGCCAAACGATCGCATCCTCATCCACTTCGCCAAGTTCGTCGCGCCACTCTCGCGTTCCATCCTGGAGCGCGGAAACAAGCAACCCGTACTCAGTGGGGTAACCGCTTGCTGGCTCGATGTCGTAATGCCGCTTCGTCATGTGATTGAATCCTATCTTGTCGGCGGCAAAAAAGAAAGCCCCGGGCCGCATCTGACCCGGGGCTCGCGCATGAAGCTTTACAGCTTGCGTAAGTCGATTCGATTCCTACTTCGAGAATTCGATCGAAGCTGAACTCGGTTGTTGTCACGGAACACGTCGAAGATCCAGTCACCGACATGGATCGCATTGTTTCGGTAGTAACCGTGTTCATCGCGGCCCCAGCGGCCGTTCGACTGGCGTCGAAGGGTCACGCGACCATTGCGATCGATGACGAGTGAGAACTCCCGACCATCGTCGTAACCAGAGTATCGGCCCGGAAGCCAGCTAGGACATTCGCCGTAACCGCCGCCGTAATAATCGTCATTGCCGTAGCGGTCGTCGTAGTATCCGCCCCTGCCGATTTCAAATTCACCCCGGCAGCCTCGATCCACCCAAATCCGATCTCGGTCGTAGCCCCAAGACCGACCCTGAATGCAGGGTGCGTCGCTAAGGGTCCGCAGTAGGCGAACTCCGCCACGGGTATCGATTCTCTTCGACTTGTAGCGACCATCGTCGCTCTCCACTTTGACCCTGTCACGACCTCCAAACCATCGGTCGTCCCGATCGTTGTATCGATCATCGCGACGGTCATTTCTCCAGCCTGTTCGGTATTCGAAGACGGCTCGGCAGCCATTGCTGACCCAAATACCGTCGCGGTCGTATCCCCAGCTTCGGCCCAGGACACATGGCGCATCCGACAGGCGACGGCTGAGCCGCACGGTTCCGTCGTGATCCACTCGCCGGTACTCCCGGCCCCTTCCTTCACTTTCGACGGTAACCCGCCGGACATCTTGTGCGATCGCGCCGGCAGCCACCATGCCAACCGATCCAATAACGAGAATAAATCGACTCAATTGCGTCAATTCAAGTAGCCTCCAATAGTTGAAAGTACATGTATGACGACCCAGCAAAAAGGGCGTTTCCAAGAATCTTGGAAACGCCCTTTCCCGACTGGGACTTAGCCCCGACTGAAGTACATCGCGCCGGTGCCAGTGCGGACAGGAATCAATACGATGCTGTCTTTACCGTCCTTTTCCAGGCGATAGATATCATTTCCGATCTCGACCCGATTGCCGCGAACTTCTCCGCGCCGGCCTTCGCTCAGTTCGTTGCGACGTCGAAGAGTCAGCGACCCATCCGATCGAATTCGCAGCTCAAGGTTCTGAGCGCTTCGCCGCTGGCCATCCCAGGTTCCAACCGCCCAATTGGGCACGCCTCGACCGGGCAGCCAAGGATCACGTCCGTCCGAATCATCTCGGCGCGAACGAACTTCGAATTCAGCTCGGCAGCCATCATCTACCCAAACTTCGGTTCGCGAATAACCCCAGGTGCGCCCTTGGACGCAGGGAGCGTCAGACAGTTTCTTTGTCAATCGCACGCCACCGCTTGTGTCGATTCGCTTGGTGACGCGTCGGTCGTTTGTGCTTTCAAGCTTGAATCGAGTCGTGTCGTAAGAACCGGGCCGGAGAATCCCCGGAAGATCGATTCCGCCGCCCGTGTTGCGACCGGTCTCGTATTCAAATACGGCTCGACAGCCGTTGTCCACCCAAATACCGTTGCGGTCGTATCCCCACGAGCGATTCTGCACGCACGCCTTATCTGACAGTCGGCGCGTCAAGCGAACTCGTCCGTTGTGGTCGAC
This sequence comes from uncultured Armatimonadota bacterium, assembly GCA_946478935.1. Next base: position 1,730 of record CAMLEL010000238.1, on the reverse strand, counting down.
CCGTTTGTAGACGCGCTTGCCGTCGTGACTTTCCACCGTCACTTCACGCCAGTCGAAGGCAAGTGCGGAAATCGTGGTCAGCGCCACTGCTCCGGCCACCCATAAGCCTCGTTGCATTTTCATGTGTTGTCCGAAACCTCCATTTGAGTCTACGACGTTGTTCAGGCGAAGGAAACACGGTTTGAGTTCCGCGAAGTGGGACTTTTGTGGCAGGTGAAGTCACCGGAGTCTAACTCCATCCGTGCTTGGAAAGGTGCGCCCAGATGCCATACCGATCAAACTGACCGGCCGAAAATAGGACTGCACCCTTGATTCCGCAGCCCTCAATCGTTTGCAGAACTTGACTTAACTTCTCAGTCGGATAGGGTCCATCAGGCTCTTCTTTGAACAGGAAATTGATCGCGCTGCCAATCCAAAGCGCTTCGCATTCCTTGGCCCACTCTTTTTGACGGTGGATCGTTTCGCTCAATAAGCCCAGGTATTGCTCGAAGGAACCTGGGAAGTGGTCGCGGTAGTCCATCGGCACGGCAATCTCCATCCAGCGGGCAAAGTCGCGCCAGTCTTGGCCGATGAATCTGCCGCTGTGCACGGGATTCTTAAAGACCGCACCCGAAAGCTTGACCTTTGGGTTGGCCGACTTTACAGCCTCATAGCACTCTCTGGCAAAGCGGTTGATTTGCTCCACTCTGAATCGGTAGAAAAAATAGTCGAGGTCCTGGCGTCCACCTTGGAAGTAGGAACCCTCTTGTAAGTACTTGGCCTTCCAATCTCTTGGCCAAGAGTTCCAGGCTGACGGTAGAGCACGTGGGCTCTGCTCCCAGTGCGATTCCAAATAAGGTCGATCGTACTTATCGTGGAGGAACGGTTCATCTGGATAGGCATGATTGACCAATCCTGCGAACTGCACCATTTCCTCCAGACAGTAATCGCAGAAACAGTACTGGTCTGGCGCGAGATCGCCTGGATATCGTATGTAGTCGTGGTGTATGGAAGCAAACTCGTATCGTTCCGCCAGTTCCCGATAGATGGGTACCAGCCATTGGTCAGCATAACCGGGTCGTCTTGCTGGACACATCCAGACGGCGTTGAACGCCTTTCCTCGGAGTGTTTCTGAGGACGTCGGGAGACCTTGGGCATTGAGCATCGCCCATTCTGGATGCGTCGCATAGGGCACACCGTCCTGCCCCTCATAATAGTCGATAAGCCAGGCGTGAACGGCAACGGACAATTTGCCACACTCTTCGAGCAAGATCGCAGGAAGATCGAAATCGCGATAGGGTTCGCGCACGGCTTCTGGGAATCGGGCACTGGGCCAACACAGGCGTCCGTGTCCCTCCTTGATTCCAACAAAAAGGGCATTGACACCAACGTCCGCCAGCCTCATTACATAATCGCGAACGCTATTGCGAGTCCCGCCAAACTCGCTGGATCCGCACCAGACGCCGCGTACATTAAATCCCGCCATGCTTTCGCAACTTTACACGTTGCGGGCAACGAATTAGGAATTGATGTTGGCAATATACATCGCCATCGTGATCCAGGGACGCGTTCCGGAAGGTCTCACCGGCCACTGGGCCGTCCGAGTGGGTGATTCGACCGTGGTCGGCGGAGGGTATCAGCATGAAAAGACATGGAGCTATGAACTACGTGCTGGAAAGTGGTCTGAACGCGCGAAATGTCCGCTGCCGGCGAGCTTTGCGGCGGCCAGCACGTGGAAGTCCTACGCCTTG
>CAMLEL010000237.1 GCA_946478935.1 uncultured Armatimonadota bacterium | reverse complement strand
ATCGGCATAGTCGTCGTTCTTGCTGCCACGATGGTTGGATACATCATGCATGGCGGTCAGATCGCCGTGCTGATTCAAATCAATGAATTCGTAGTGATTGGCGGAGCCGGTTTCGGCTCGTTTCTCGCGGCGAATGGAATGAAGAACATGAAGGCTTCCATCCAGAGCCTGATGGGTCTCCTCAAGCCCGATCCCTACACTACGGAGGCCTACAACGACCTCCTGAAGATGATGTACCAGCTCTTCAATGTGGCGCGAAAAGAGGGGCTGCTGGGACTCGAGAAGCACATTGAGAATCCGGACAAGAGCGACATTATCAAGAACTTTCCGACGTTCTTGAACAACCACCACGCGTGCAGTTTTTTCTGCGACACGCTCAAGGTCATTTTGACGGGAGCAGTGGGTCCTCATGACCTTTCCGAGATGATGGAACTCGATTTGGAAATCGCCCATGCCGAGGCGAGCATCCCTGCCGACGCCATCCAAACGGTCGGCGACGCGATGCCCGGGTTTGGAATCGTGGCTGCGGTGTTGGGCGTGATCATCACTATGGGCAAAATCGGCGGCGAGGCTGCCGCGATCGGCCAGTCGGTCGCTGCCGCCCTGGTCGGCACGTTCATTGGAATCTTGCTGGCCTACGGAGTCTTCAACCCCATGGCTCGAGCGATGCAGCTCAGGTTGAAGTCTGAGGGGCAGTACTTGAACTGCATCCGCTACGCACTGTTCAGTTTTGCTCGTGGTGAATCCCCGATAACCTGCGTGGAATTCGCCCGACGTAACATCGAGCCCAGCGTCCGCCCCGGCTTTGCCGAGATGGAGAAGAGCGTGAAGGAGAAAGCGGCCTAGTGGCGGATACGCCGATCATCATCAAGCGGAAGAAATCGCATGGCGGTCACGCTCACCACGGGGGATCCTGGAAAGTGGCCTATGCCGACTTCGTCACCGCCATGATGGCCTTCTTCATGGTGATGTGGATCATGGGGCTCTCAGATGAGACGCGGGCGCAGATCCAGGGTTATTTCAACGATCCGCTCGGCTTTGTGAAAAACCAGCCGAAAGTCAAGCTGAACATCTCACCGCCCGGCACGCACAATCCGGGGAAAGGTCCGGGTTCAGGATATGACAATCTCGCCCAAGCAGGCGAAGAGCAAGAACTCTCCAAGCTCAAGAATGAGATCACGCAGCGAATCAAGGGAGACTCCGATCTCACCAAGTTGCTGGAGTACGTGGAAATCCAGGTGACCAACGAGGGGCTGCGAATCGAGTTGGTGGAGTCCACCGTGGCGACCTTCTTCCAGAGCGGCAGCGCGACGATTTTGCCTCAAGGAAAGGCCTTTGTTCGCCAAATCGCACCGCTCCTTGCCCAAACCAAGCGGCCGCTTATCATCGAAGGGCATACGGATGCGGCTCCCTATCCAAGCGACCACTACAATAACTGGGATTTGAGCGCAGACCGGGCCAACGCGATGCGCCGCGCCATGCAGGACTCCGGCCTTCCGGCGAAGCAGTTCAATGGAATTCGGGCGTTGGCCGACACCCAGCTCAAGCGGACAGACCGCCCCTATGACGTTTCCAACCGGCGCGTATCCCTATTGCTCCCGTTCCGTAAGCCTGCCGGCGCAACCAAAGACCTTCCAAGGGATGAATTTGCGCAGCGACTGGCGCCGAAAGACCTGCCGCGAGTGGACTTGAAGTCGCAATCAAGGCCATAGACGTCGCCTTGGACGGTCAAATTGGGCTACCATTGACAGACCGATGACCAGCCTTGCGGTTGCCCTCGCCCTGGCAACCACCCCCGTCTATGCGCCTCCCCAACCTTGGGCGCTCAACTTTGCCGCTCCCCCCCGGATTCCGCTTCTGGGCGATGTGGATGCGGATGGCTATGCCGATTTGGTCTGCGTCTATGCTCCGGGCAACAGCATCATCGACGTTTCCTTGAATCAAGCTGGTCAGAAGGCGGGTCGGCCGTTCCAGGCGTTGAACCCCTGGTCCAAGGATTGTCAAGCGGCGACCATTGCGGAGGTAGACGAACACCCCGGCGCCGACGTCATCGGTATCTTCGACGGCGATCAGATTCGCCTCGCGGGCAAGTACGCCAATCGACGCTTTTCCAGTTCGGACTGGTTGAAGCTGCCGGCAAAGCTGACGAATCCAGCTCTGTTGATCAAGGAGGGCGCCCTCCTTGCGTTTGACCAGAAGGGCCGAAACAGCTTCCGCATCGATTTGAAATCCAAGCGCATCGAGCGCGCACCCAAACCTTCCTACCGCACGCCAAGCGAAGCTGTTTGGGATGGGGACATGGACAAAGACGGCGATCTGGATCAGGTCACGTTTCGAAATGGGAAGGATCGCCATACTGCCTTCCAAATTCTGTTGGCCAGACAGTTGAGTCCCGGCGAAACCGACTCGGACGCTGATGGACTTACCAATGAAGAAGAGGATCGACTTGGCACCGATCCAGTGAATGCCGACACCGATCAGGACGGCTTGATAGATGGATGGGAAACGGGCAAGTTTCGAGACATGGATTTCAAGGCGTTGGGCTGCAATCCCCGACGGATGGACCTCATCTGCTATGTGGCCCGGTTCGACGATGTCGACGACAATCACTTTCGCAGGGAGCTTGGGCGGGTGGTGGACACTTATTCGAAGCTGGACGTCACGAACCATGATGGTTCCAAAGGATGGGGCTTGCATTTGATCTATCTGAACCCGATTACGGGTGAGGACAAGAAGAATCCGTGGTGGGGGAACCGGGACAAATTCCTACCCTACAAGCACCGTGGCATCGCTCATTTCATGCAGGTGACCCAAGGAGGCGGTGGGCAAGCCGACCAACTTGGCGACGGAGGTGGCTGCGGCGCCAATGCACTCTGGGCCGTTTTCCTTCATGAGTTTGGGCACCAGATCGGAATGGATCACAACGGCTTCTGGGGACCGGCATTCAACCCTATCTATCGCAGCCTGATGAGCTATGCCTACTCATACAGCCTGGAGGATGACTACAACAAGATCGCTTACTCGAAGGGTGACCTGAACGGATACACCTTGAACGAGACGGATTTGGACGAGACGATCCCGCTTCCGTACGAACGCGTTAAATTCCTCGAAAAAGGACCCTATCGGTTTCGACTCAAACCAAACGGCAAGACAACTCAAATCGATTGGAACTGGAACGGCATTTTCGGTGAGAAGGGTATTCGGGCCGATATCAACTACTCATATGCCATCGGGGGCGGCAAGCGAGATGATGTGGGGAAGTCACACACCGCGCCTTGGCTGGCCGTTCACAAGAATGAAGCCTATGTCTTTTTTGGTCAGCCGAATACGCCGGGCGATAAGAAGTCTGATCCGACGCTCTCGTTGAACAATCCCGGCAAGCTGCTGTACCGGAAGCTGATTCAACCGTTTCGATGGGAAGAGCCAATGGTGGTTGGTGAAGATCTGGTGGGCGATCCGGTCGCCATATCGCATAACGGAAAGCTTTTGGTGTTCTATCCATCGTCGAGGGGCGTCGTTATGACGACGACCGGACCTCGAGCCAATTCAGAGATCGTGGCTTCCAATCCGGCTCTGATTCCGACGGTTGGCGCGAGCAAGGATCGCCTTTACCTGTTCCTGTGGGATCCTACGGATCAGTCAGTCTCCTTCCGGATCATGGTGAAAGGAAAGTGGTCGGGAGAAGGCCGTCTCAGCGAGAAGAGCACGATCCCGGTCGGCATGACCTATGACACGATCCGCAAACAGGTCGTGATCGGAATGGCGCAAGATCAAGACGAAGCACGCCCGTCCCGCTGGCAGATTCGATATTACGACGAGACCAAGGATGGGCTGGAAGAGAAGCGGATGGATTGGATCGAAGGAGAAAAGGGCGGCTCACGAGGCAAATCCCGCTGCATCCTTTTGTTCGAGCGAACCCCCGACTCTGGACCCAATGGGCGCATCCGTTTCTTTGCGCAGGGTTGGACGAGCGAGAAGACGCCCTGGGCTTGCACCTATGTTGCCGAGCAGATCGCGGACAAATCCATTCGCGGTGGCTGGCTGGTCAAGCGATATTACGATGAATGGACGCAATCACGATCGGCGCCCGCGGCAGCTTGGTTCAAGGGCGACATCATCTGGGCATACCGCTGGGTCGATGGGGGGCAGGGGGCCACAGACAACAACCTGCACGTGGCCTACAAGGCGATGGGCATCGAGGACACGCCGATGGGGGACCACGACGACCTCTCATTCTTCCGAGATTTCGGCATTCGCCACTCAATCATTTATTTGGGCGAGAGCCGATAGCCGCCTTCGATTGGACGTGACGCGCGATCCACGGTTCAATCTCGCCCGCCCAGCGTAGGTAGGCACGGGGAGTCGGATGGAGGCCATCAGGCATCACTTCCTTTGAAATGGTGCCGTCCTTCTCTAAGAAGACATGGCCCGCATCCATGAAGTCGACTCTGAGCTGCTTGGCCATTGGTTCAAGCAGAGCATTGATTTGGGCGACCTTTTGACGCGCGGGATCAGAGGCAGAAGCGCCACGCGGGAAGATGGCATGTAAGAGGATGGATGCCCGCGGTTTTTGTTTTTGAATCATACGGACAATCGCTTTGATGCCGTCGCGAATCTGTTCCGGCGCATTGAGATGAAGGTTATTGGTCCCGATCATCAGAACGACCGCCTCGAGATCCATGTTTTCCAATTGGCCCTGCTCCAGTCGCCAAAGAACGTTCTCGGTGCGGT
>CAMLEL010000236.1 GCA_946478935.1 uncultured Armatimonadota bacterium | reverse complement strand
CTTGGCCTCGTGCGTGGCGCCGAGCAGGTTCGAGTCGGTCGAGTACGCCTTCTCGACGCTCATGCGGTAGGCGAAGCCGGCGCGCTCCATGTACTCGCTCATCTCCTTGCGCCCGCCGAGCTCGTCCACGAATTGGCGGTCGAGCCAGGGCTTGTAGATGCGCAGGTCGGGGTTGGCGAGCAGGCCGTAGCGATAGAAGCGCTCGATGTCGTTGCCCTTGTAGGTGCTGCCGTCGCCCCAAACGCTGACGCCGTCCTCCGCCATGGCGCGGACCAGCATCGTGCCGGTGACGGCGCGGCCGATCGGGGTGGTGTTGAAGTAGGTTTTGCCACCACTGGAGATGTGGAAGGCCCCGCACTGCAACGCCACGAGACCCTCGCGAACCATCTCGGGTCGGCAGTCGATGAGGCGCGCCTTTTCCGCGCCATAGTCCAGCGCTCGTTGGGGCACAGACTCCACATCCGACTCGTCGTATTGGCCCAACAGCCCGGTGTAACAGTAAGGAATGGCGCCCTTTTCGCGCATCCAAGCAACGGCGACGGAGGTATCCAATCCGCCAGAAAAGGCAATACCGACTTTTTCACCAATCGGCAGGTCGGTCAATATCTTTGACATAGGGAAAATTGCGGCCTTTTCGGGCGACGCCAATCTAGGTTACCTGCAAGCTTTATAATCATCGGCAATGGTAGGGGTTTGGCATCATCATAGCAAGACCTCTACGTTCGCCGTCGTCGAGTTCGAAAAGGGCATCGATTGGCCCGTGGCCGCTGGCTCGGAGCCCAGTCCCACCAGCGCCGCCCTGTCGCGCCTCATTGCCAGCGATGTCCGTTTGGAATCCGTCCTGAACACGGACGGTCGGCTACGGATCGGCTTGGAGTTTGATTCCGTGCGGACTTGCCTGCTGGAGATCGGGCAGTTTGCGCGCGATGCCTTTTCAAGCAAGGGCAGAAGCCCGGTAAGGATTGGCATCGCGACTGGGGAAGCGCCCGTTACCGACGACGGCCTGATTCACCCGGCGCGGAACCGTGCCCATTGGATCGTCGGTGTCGCTCCCGCTTCAACCGTTCTGGTTGCGGAAGCCACGACGCTGCTGGCTCGCGACTCCGATCTCCTTCCCTTCTCGGTCGAGGAGTTTGGCGAGTTCTACCATGTTGCTCAGGGTGAGTCCAATACCCTCTTTGCGCTGGCTCATCCTCGGCTTCCCAAGCCCACCTTCAACGACATTCCGATTGCGAAGCACAACATTCCCTGGTCTCCCAACTTTTTCATCGGCCGCGAAGCCGATATCGAAGAAGTCTCCAAACATATCGATCACCAGCGCTGCGTCAACTTGGTCGGCGTGAGCGGCGTCGGCAAGTCCACGCTTGCGCGCAGAATCGGCCTGGAACTCTGCGAACAGTTCCGTGATGGCGTCAAGTACGTCGACCTCTCCGGCGTAAAGGATCGCCCGCAGCTCATCCGAACGATCGGCCGGGCAACCCAAGAAAATAATGAGCGTGAAGAGTTCGACCTTCCTCAACTGAGACGTCGCCTCGGGGATCGCCGACACCTGATCATTTTCGATGGATGTGACGGCTGTCGAAAGCACATGCCTGCCGTCATCCGCAGCCTGCTCGAAACAAGACACGTGAAGGTTCTGCTGACGAGTGTTGAGCCGCTTGATATCCCGTCTGGTTCCCGAATTCTCATCGAGGATTTGCCGCTCCCGCTCGGCAAGCGAAAGGACATCACCATTGCCGAACTTTTGGAGTCGGATGCCTCCTCTCTTCTGATCGAGGGAATCCGTAAGTCCCGCCAGGGCAGCATGCCGGCCGAAAGCGAAGCTCACGCGATCGCCGAGATCTGCCGACGTGTCAATGGAAACCCGCTGTACCTTGGTTTGGTCGCGCGACGGTTCCGAACCGAATCTGCTGGCGACATTCTCAATTCTTTGGCGAGAGTCGATACCAAAACCGGCGCACTGAATCCTGCGGTTCAATCAACCGTCGATCGCTTGGATCGGTTGTCTCGCAAAGTCCTCGAGCATGTATCGATGTTCGTCGATCCCTGGTCGCGCAAAGACGCTGTCGCGATGATGGGCGACGATTCCGAAGGCTGCTCGGACTCCTTGGAAAAGCTCATGCAGCTTGGAATCATCGAGACTGTGGTCCAAGAATCTGGCGCGAATTCCTTGATCGTTCAAAACCACTTCCGAGAAGGTGTGATCGCCATCCTTTCCGCAGAGGACCGCCTCGATGAATATCAGCAAAAGCACTTTTTAACCTTTTACAGTCAAGTCAGGGATTCTGTCAGGGAAATCGATGGACCTGACCAGGCAAAACACCTGAACCGCCTGGATCAGGTTCGAGGCGATTTCGAATCAGCCATGCGTTACCTGATATCCTCTCGCACCGACCTGAAAGACTTCATCGACGCCATGCGCATGAGCTGGCACTATTGGTATCGCCGAAATCGATTGCGCACTGTGCTTTCTTTGGCTCAGGAAGCGATGGAGACTTGCCGTCCAGAAGACCGGACCACCATTTCCACGCTGAAGAATCTCCAGGGCATCTTCCTCAATAAAGCCGGGGAGTCCGACCGTGCCGCGCAAGTCTTCTTGGAGGGAATCGAGCTCCTGAAAGGCATCGGTGAATCTGATAGGACTTGGGCACAGCTCCACGCCAACCGGGGCTTTGCCCTTTGGGCTGGAGCCAAGCCCGCTGAAGCCGCCGCTGAGTACCTCGTGGCCGCCGAATCGGCTCGAAAGTACGGATTCGACTCGCTCTTGCTTAGCGCAAGTGCGGGCCTCACAAGCAGCTACATCGACCTGGGCGACATAGACGGCGCCAGGGCGGCGCTGACCGCACAAGAGGAGCTTAAGACGGACGACCCGCTGGATCAGTGGAACCTCACCATCGGCAGGGCTGAGACTCATTGGTTGGGCAACGAACACGATCTCGCGCTGAAGCAGGTTTCCGCCGCTCTCTCCATCGCCAAAGAGATCGGTGATGCTGCCCTGGTTGGACGCTCTCACATGTGGGAGGCGATTATCCGCTTCGAATTGGGCGATTGCGATGAATCCGGCAAGTGCCTGGGTGCATGCCTCTATCACATGGGAGCAGGAGAACATTCGCTCTATCGGGTGAATTGGCATAGGATTGCTGAGTTGGAAGCCCGCCTCGCGGAAAAGGTTGGACCCGGCCGTCTTTCGGAGCTGAAATTGATCGGCTCGATTGGAGAACCGCCGATTCAGTAAAAAGTACTATTTGGATCCATTATTATTGTAGTACTGTGTAATCGCTATGATTACAAAGTACTTTTCTCTCTTATTGTTGACTGCTTATGCACTGACTTGCAGCGGCAAGCCCGAATTCCTCGTGCAGACCTCTCCGTCAGGTCCGGCCAGCCCCGGCCAAACGATCACTTTGCAGGTCGGCCTCGATCGAATCGTCTCAGGTTCCCAATCCGTCGCCATCGCCGCTCTCAACTCAAACCAGTACTCGTCATTGCCGAGTTCCGTGATCGTGCAGGATGGAGACTCGACCGCGTTCTTCCAGGCAACGCTATCGACGACCGCTTCAGGCTTGGCAACGATCGTCGTCTCAGCCAATGGCGAATCAGTCGGCTGTGATGTGGAAGTGGAAGACTCGAAGCCCGTCACCCGGGGTCATGGGACCACCCTTGTCGCCAATTGATCTGAGTTATATACTCGCTCCCATCCGCAATACTGCGGATGGGAAATTATGCGACTGCTTCACCTTACTATCCTATCCCTGATCGCACCCTTGGCGAGCGCCATCAGCTCAGATCAGCCTCTGGTAGCCAGAAATCCGACTCTTAGCGAAACGAGCATCGCATTCGAGTTTGGTACAGATATCTGGCTTGTCCCGCGAGATGGAGGGCAAGCCCGCCGACTCACCAGTGGCAAAGGAGTCGAATCACTCCCCCGATTCTCTCCCGATGGCAAATGGGTCGCCTTCACTGGCAACTATGACGGAAACATGGATGTGTACGTCGTGCCAACTTCGGGTGGAAATCCCAAGAGACTTACCTACCACCCGGGTACTGACGAGGTGATGGGATGGAAGCCAGATGGTTCCGCGGTTTTGTTCACCAGCGGAATGGATCATGGCAACGGAAACCCTCGCTTGTACACCGTCCCGGTTGGAGGAGGATGGCCCACCGCACTCCCGCTACCAAGGGGATGGAAAGGGAGTTACTCCGCCGACAGTTCACGAATTGCATACATTCCTAATGACCTTTGGCAACCCGAGTGGAAGCGATACAAGGGGGGGCAGACCACACCAATCTGGATCGCCCGGCTCAGCGATTCCAAGATCGAGAAGATCCCCCGCCAGAACTCCAACGACCGGTCACCAATGTGGATTGGGGATCAGATTTACTTCATCTCGGACCGAGCTGGCCGTAGCACCCTCTTTGCCTACAATACGCACTCCAAGCGCGTCTCTCAGTTACTTCAGCCCGAACCCATCGACATCAAATCGGCAAGTGACGGCCCTGGCGCGATCGTCTTTGAGCGCATCGGATCGATCCACCTCTACGATCTCGCCACTAAGACCTCCAAACGCGTCCCAATCGAAATCTCTGACGATCTACTGGAAATCCGACCGCGCATTGAGTCGGTATCCAACTTCGTTTCGTCTGCCGACCTTTCCCCAAGTGGTGTCCGCGGCGTGTTTGAAGCTCGCGGCGACATCTTCACGGTTCCGGTCGACAAAGGCGACGCAAGAAACCTG
>CAMLEL010000235.1 GCA_946478935.1 uncultured Armatimonadota bacterium | reverse complement strand
CGGGGGCAGCTATTGGTCATTACTCGCCTCCACACCCGGTTCCTCGCTGTGGCGGCAGCGACCATGTTCGGCAACACGCAAATCTTTTAAAACCTCGCGCAAGATCGGTTCAACCCTTGGCAAGGTTAACTAAGATTGGGATCTTTTTCATGGCGTTTTTGCTGTTGCTGCCTCCACAGCGAGGAACGAGTTGTGGAGGCTACCCCTCACCGCTCATCTCCCTCAATATTCGCGCCAAGTCCAGCCCTGATTCGTCCGACCAGAGGCCAGCTTCCCAGTGGCGCTTCGATGACCAAACGTAGTCCTCCTCGCGCTCGCAATAGCCTGCGCGAACTGGGTTCAGGTGCGTGTACCTGACCTTCTGCCAAAACACCCTTGGAGTGACGAGCACGGTCGAGCGGAAGCTGCGTTTCCAGAACCTTCGGTCATTGAGGCCGATCTGTTGGGACATATGCGCAATATGGACGGCCGACAGCTTAGGGCGAACGAGCAATGCCGAATCGGTCTTGAAACGTTGCATCCAAGCCGCCCCGGAGACGGCGGCAGGCAACCGTGCCACGATGTGGATGTGGTGGTGCATCACTACGTAGGCGTGCAGCAGGGTCTTGGACGCCTGCGACCACCGCAGAAGCGACCTTACGGCAGCCTCGGCCAGGCGCGGATCGCGAAAGACGGGCGCAAAGTCGATCACCGTTGTCGTGGCAAACATGCAGTCTCCGCCTTGCGCTCGGTTTTCGTAGTGGCGCCTTCGAGGCGCATTCCCTTCCTCGCCCATGGACTGTGGGTTCGCCGGAGGCAACGAACGTTCCTTCTATTAGCCTCCACAACTCGTTCCTCGCTGTGGAGGCAGCAAAAAGGGACCGACCAAGTAGGGCGGCGACGAGCCTCCGTTTTCTGCAAGTGGTGTTCCTTCGCCGGTCGGCCCGACATCGCCACGCTCGGGGATTGCTCGGGAGAAACTCCCTGGCGTTGAAAACGAGAACAGCGTCTCGCTGCTCAACCCTCGTACAATCCCTTCATGAGGCGGCAGTTGAACCCCTTTTACACAATTCTAAGCCCCGAGGGTGATCGCAAGGTTGAATTCTATCGGTTCGAGGACGGGACATTTGAATTTCAGGAGTGGTACTGGTCAGAGAATCCTCTGGAACGCTGCTGGCTTCCAGCCTTGGGGAGTCGAAGGAGCATTTGCGGCACGGAAGACATCGCATGGCGAGAGGCATTGGGTTCGATTCCCTGGCTCAAGGCTGTGGTCAAAGCGGAATAGCCATCATCTCACATTCTTGGGTTGCAAACCGCCGCCCCTCCATTGACCTAACCCCTGCAACCCGTGCGCCATCCCAATCGTTCCGCTGTATACTTGCATCACACGCAAGAAGAGGAGCACATTACCGAAATGAGTCTGTGGGAAAAGATCAAAGGCGAGTTTATCGACATCATCCAGTGGACCGACGACACCCAGGATACGATGGTGTACCGGTTCGAGCGATATGGGAACCAGATCAAGAACGGCGCCCAGCTGACCGTTCGCGAGTCGCAGGTCGCGGTCTTTGTGAATGAGGGCCAAATCGCCGACGTGTTTCAGCCCGGCATGCACACCCTTACCACCGAGAACATGCCGATCCTGAGCACTCTGAAGGGTTGGAAGTACGGATTCAACTCCCCATTCGTCGCCGAGGTCTACTTCGTCAACACCAAGCGCTTCACCGACCTCAAATGGGGCACGATGAACCCCATCATGATGCGCGACCAGGATTTCGGCATCGTGAGAGTGCGGGCTTTCGGCTCCTACACGATCTCGGTCAAGGATGCACCGCTCTTCCTGAAGAACGTGGTCGGCACAGACGGCGAGTTCACCAAGGATGAGATCGTCAACCAGATCCGCAACGTGATCGTCTCGCGCTTCAGCGACGTCATCGGCAACGCCAAGATTCCCGTTCTGGATTTGGCGGGCAAGTATGGCGAAATGGGCAACTTTCTGGTCGAGCAGGTTCAGCCTTCGGTGGACGAGTACGGCCTGCAGCTCCACCAGATGCTGATCGAGAACATCTCCCTTCCGCCGGAGGTCGAGGAGGCGATCGACAAGCGCTCCAGCATGGGCGCGGTTGGCAACCTCGACAACTATATGAAGTACCAGGCGGCTCAGGGCATCGGAGAAGGCGGAGGCACGATGGGCGACGCGATGGGCGCCGGCATCGGATTTGCGATGGCGGGCCAGATGGCTCAGCAGATGGCGAATCAGCAGGCGGGTGGCGGCGCGCCGCCACCAGTGCCCAACGCCGAGCCATCTTATTTCGTAGCCGTAAATGGGGCTCAGACTGGCCCATTTCCACTTTCTCAACTGGCTCAAAAGGCTGGCAGTGGAGAATTCACCAAGGAATCTTTGGTTTGGAAAGCAGGCATGGCTGAGTGGACCGCAGCCGGTGGGGTTGCTGAACTCTCTGACGTATTCGGCTCCGTACCGCCCCCCCTTCCTCCGCAGTAAATGAGCGGCATTCCAACGGCAACGGGCACGGAAAAGCGATTTCCGTGCCACAACTGTGGTGCAATCTTGGAGTTCACGCCAGGATCACACTCCCTGACGTGCAAGTACTGCGGGTTCGTCAACGAGATTCCCCAATCGGCCGAAGAAATCCACGAGTTGGATTTCCACGCTTACCTGGAAATCGCTCGCCAAGAATCCGTTGCCGACAAGGAGCAAACCGTAAAATGCTCAGCTTGCGCGGCTGAGTTCACGGCTCGGGGAGATGCCACTTCCGATACTTGCCCCTTCTGCGGATCTCACGCGATCATCGCGGTTGCGTCTGAAGTCCGAATCAAACCCAAGTCCCTCCTTCCCTTCAAATTCAAGAAGGAGGAGGCTCGTACTGCCTATGAGAATTGGCTGAAGAAGTGTTGGCTGGCTCCCAACGACTTGAAGCGCTTTGCACGAGAAACCGGCGGCCTTCAGGGCATGTACATTCCGTACTGGACTTATGACTCGAATACCACGACCTGGTATGAGGGTATGCGCGGCGACTACTACTACACCACCGAAACGTATGAGGATTCCAATGGAAACACGCAAACACGGCAAGTTCGCCACACTGCTTGGACCCACGCATCCGGAACAGTCTTCAACCAATTCGACGATGTGTTGGTAAACGCCACCGACGCCGTGCCGGAAAAGCATGCGCAGGCGCTCGTGAATTGGGATCTTCCCTCCTTGGTGCCTTACCAGGATGAGTATCTCTCCGGCTTCAGGACAGTGCGTTACAAGCACGGACTCGAGCAAGGTTTCGAAGTCGCCCAGGGAATGATGCAGCCCACCATCGATCAATCGATACGATATGACATCGGTGGGGACGAACAGCAGATCCACAATAAGAAGACCCAATACGACGACATCACTTTCAAGCATTTGCTGCTACCGGTTTGGCTCGGAGCGTACAAATTCCGCGACAAGACCTTCAGCTTTTTGGTGAACGCCCGAACGGGCGAGGTCCGCGGCGACGCTCCGATCTCAGTTTGGAAGGTCCTTGGCTTGACGCTGTTGGCGTTGATTATCATCGGCGCGATCATCTACTTCTCGCGCAAGTAGAGAGTTGGTTGTCGCCCGGGGGCGATGGCGGATTTAGTGTGATATCAGAACCGAATGACGCCGCGCGTGCTTTTGCCCGCGAGCATGTCCGCATAGGCCTCATTGATCTGATCGAGCGAGTACCGGTGAGAGACCATCCGGTCCAGGGGTAATACGCCATCTGCGTACATCCGTGCGTACTGCGGAAAATCTCGTTTGGCGTCGCACGTTCCGTAATAGGATCCCATCACCGTCTTTTCTTCGCGCACCAGACGCGCCCCGGGAATGTTGGTGCAACTCCCATTGGGTGAAAGTCCGCTCAACACAACCGTGCCTCCGGGCCGGCAGATTTGAAATGCAAGCTCTTGTAGTTCGGGCTTTCCGACTGCTTCGAAGACGAAGTCCATGCCCCGGTTGTCAGTGAGTTCGTAAACCAGGTCCGATTGCTCAGAGGTGTGGGTGGCTCCCAGCTCCAGGGCAGCGTTTCGGCGAGACGGAAGGGGGTCAATAGCGAGGATGGGACCAGCCCCCACGGCGTTCGCACCCATGATCGTGGACAGGCCGACGCCTCCCGCTCCAATTACCGCGACACTTGCGCCTGACGGAACTTTGGCGGTGTTGAGTACGCTTCCGACTCCAGTCGCAACAGCACAGCCGATCACCGCTGCAATTTCAGGGTCAAGATCCTCGGGCAACTTCACACAACACTGGGACGGCACGACGCAGTAATCAGCAAAGCATGCCAAGGCGCTGTAATGGTAGAGCGGCTGACCATCGAAGCTCAAACGCGTCGACCCATCGATCATCGTTCCCGCCCAAATGGGCTCGACGTACGTGGCGCAGAGTGCGGGACGGCCAGCATGGCAGTAATAACAATCTCCACACGACGGGGCCCAATTAAGAGCAACGAGATCACCCTTCTGCAGCCCTGTGACATCGTCACCCAATTCGGATACATATCCGGCTCCCTCATGTCCTGCCACCAGGGGAAAGGGATGCTTGGTATCCCCCGTGACCAAGTGCCAATCGCTGTGGCAGACTCCGACCGCTGCAACTTTGACCAGCACCTCACCTTTGCGGGGGGCCTGAAGCACTACGTCTTCGATGCGAAACGGCTGCCCGGGTGCATGCAAAACAGCGGCTCGAATGGTCATGTAGGGAATCTACCGCGATGGATTTATTGGTTTCACGCCCATCCC
>CAMLEL010000234.1 GCA_946478935.1 uncultured Armatimonadota bacterium | reverse complement strand
CAGTTCGAGTCGCCGGTATATCCGGAGCTTGTAATCGACCACAACCGCAATCTCTGCTATATCGCCCATGACCGCCACATACAGGGCGGGTTCGGGTGAAGAATGGTGGACCGCACAAACGCGAATCAGGCCAAGCATTCCCGGCTCGATCGCCGTCTTCTCTACCCTTGCGCGCTGAGCGCCATCGCGCATCGCGTTCAGCACGACACCTTCACTCGCCATCACGAGCGCCTGGGGTTCTGATTCCTTATCGTTTGCCGGCTTGGCCAAACGGACGAAATCGAACATGCCCCCAAAGCCCCGCACAATGCCGTAGTGCTGGACTTCTCCATCCAAGATGGTCTTAAGCTCCGCATCCGGCACTTGTGGAATGTCCAAAACGCGAGTGGTGACCGCCTGTGCCGGCAGACCGATCACCGCCCGGCGATTGGTCGAGTCCAAATCCTTGAAGACGGTTCGAAACGATTCGGCGACGATGTTTGGATCGGTGGGAACGCCGTTTTCCAGACTCATCGTCGGCAACAGCGTTGACGTGTAGTGCTTAATGACGCGTCCATCGGTAGATACTTCTACCGCTCGAATATCGCGAGCGCCGAAATCGACACCAATCGAGGCTATCCCTTTCCTCGCCATTTATAGACTCCCAGCCATAACGTTGCCTTCCATGAGCAACTCCTTTCGCTTTCGACCGATCCGCGCGTCTTCCTGACGCATTGCTTTCAAATCGACCGATTTCGCGACTTCCCCTATTCTAAACCGGTTTTCCAAAAATGTCAAGCAAACTCACCTATCGTTATAGTTTCGTCTTTCTTGGGCTATTTCGCAGGCGAATTTGCGTTCTGAACGATCGTGGAATCCCCTGCACCGTCACCGAACCTGAGATTTCGATAACGGTGATGCGGGATCGCTCGGTCAGTGTGAACCCCGATGGGTCCGTTTCCGTGAGAGACGTAAAGTAGTAAGTCGTGCTGCTGTTCGACAGGAAATACTTGAAATTGAGCGCGGTGAGGCCGGTAAGCACCACCGTTGTGCCAGTTGAATCGGTTCGCTCCAAATTACTGCCATTTAGGGCGTAAGTGACCGTCGAACCAGCGGCGTCGGTGTAATACGTAACCGAGGACGCAGCGGCCGACTGAATGACCGAATAGGTCACGTTGTCGGTGGTGTATTGCTGGGCGTTACGGATGTGATCGGCAACGATATCGATCGGCTGGCGAGCGTCGGTTATCGCCATATTCCCCACGCGATTCGCCTCGAATGACGAATGCGAGGCATTGAAGTACCCAAGAATTCCAGCGCCGATAAGCATGATGATGACGACGCAGACCAGCATCTCGATCATCATGGTGCCTCGGATTAACCTCATACTCCCGACCTCACGAGCACTGTGCCGTCGGTATGTACGACCGTTCCTCCGGCAAGTTCGCGAACCGTAACAATCACGGTTCGCATCGAGTCAGCCGCTGGCCGAATGGTGCCATCGATCTGGACGTCCGTTCGATCACTGGTAACGACCAAGGTCGCGGAATAGTGGGCGCCAGTGCTGGTTGCAAGCTTGACGCCATCCGCAGAATAGTAAGTCACCCGCGTACCATCCCGAAACTTGCTCGTGATGGTGCCATCCGATGCCCGGGTAATGATTGTGTTTGAGAATCCTTCTGACCGAATGTATTCGATCTCTTCGCGGGCGATATTGTATGCGGCGCTTTTGTCGTCGTTGCGCTGGGTCATTCCAAACGAGAAAGAAAAGAGGCTGACGATAGCCGCGATGCTAACCGAAAGAATAACTCCGGCGACCAACAAACCAATAAGTTGGGCGCCGGCGCGCAGTCGACGACGATGCATCATCAGTTCGATGTCCCGGTGTTAAACGTGGGTCCTCCACTGTTGATAGGCAACTCCAGCCAGCCATTCTTGATGCCAAACCACAGGCTGAAGTCGGTGGGATCGGATCCGCCGCCGTCGTTCGGAAAAATGATCTGCGTACCGCCCGTTATGTCGATAATGCCGGTGATGACCGAGCCATAAATCGTCGAGTTTCCGGAGAAATTCATCGTAGGTCCACTGGTGCAGCTCGGATTGATTGCATAAAACCCACCCGCAAAGATGGAGTTTCCGCCCATGTCGATCGAAGAGCACTTGTTATAAAAGAGTCGGAACTTCGAAGGCGTAAGATCAGTGAAAATGACTGGAATCGAGAGCGAGTCGGCTCCACCACTACTGCTGCCATCCACCCAAATGCGAATCCGGCCAAGGTGGGTCAGCATGACCAATGCGATGCCACCACCCTTGAGATTCAGGCGATTGAAATAGTAGTCGCCCGGTGGCACAAAGAAAGTCTTGAGTCCGTTGATCCCTTCTATCGCGTTGGCGAACCGACGAGCATCCGCGGGTGCGCTCGTCGCATCGTTGGCATTGGTCGACGTTGGCACTCCGTTGCCGTTCGGAATCTCGAATGTGGCGGTGTTGGTGGTGATGCCTGCACTATCGAACAAGCACGCGCCATTGCCGAGCGTGACCTGAGCAAGCGTCAGGCCCGTCGTCGTGGTGATGGCCGACAGCGACGTATCCGTCGATCGGAGCTGGATAATCCGCGAATTATTGTTGTTCGATGCCAACCAGGAAAGTCCATTCGCGCCGAAAAGGGCGTTGGCCATGTCAGCGACGCTTGGTAATTCCACACGCCCAGATGAGGAAACTACATTGGAGCCGGCGTCATTGGAGTCGATCGACGCCCCATCGTTCAAGGTCAATTCGCCGTTGATCGCGCCGGAATTCAATGTGCCATTAAATTCGGCATCCTCCCCTCGTTCGCCTCCATTATTCATCCCGACATTGCCAAATATCTGCGTCGAGCCACTGCTCGCGCCCGACCCACCCAGGGTCATTTTGCTGTCGGCAAAAATCGCATACTCATCGAAGATGCTCTTTCGGGAACCCCGCACAGTCACTTTTCGCGTGATTCCACCGACCGTTCCCTCCGAGATGATGTTCATGTCATTGGGCGCCACCCAGGTTCCCCCGGTGGTGGCATCGATGACATAGGCCGAATACGTTCCCACACCCGGCACTTCGCCGGTCAACGGGTTACCCGCCTGATTGGCGAGTGATGGATCGGCCGGATCAAGGGAAATCTTGCGGATGAGCGCATTGAGGCCGGCATCCGCAACGTTGACGGCAGAAGCGTAATCGCCTTCTACAACGGCTCGTTGCCAATTCGCCAACGTGTAGCTGCCGATCCCACCGACCAGCATGGCCGCAACGGCCGTAAAGGCGAGTGCGCCGATCATTGCGCCTCCCGCTCGTACCCTCCTGGATGAATGCAAACCTAACATGAAGACCTCTATTATCGTTCTTCTTCAGAGACATTCTGGGCTTTCGGCCCTAATAAAATAAGTTTGAAATTGAGTTTTCTTAAACGACGATTCGCTGCGGCCCTGTTTTGGGCCGCAGCGATTGCCAAGCTAAGCTTAGGAGCTCTGGCCTGGGCTGAACGAACCGTGTGCGCCCACCGTTCCTGGGCACGATACCGTGATAACGCCGCTGGCTACAGCGATCGTGTACGCGCCCGTGTTGGACGGGCAGGCCGGATTGGCGCTCAGGTCACCATTGGAAACCAGGGCGGCAGAGTCGGGAGCCAATGTGATGTCGCGATACTTGACTTGGTAGGCTCGCACGGCAGTGGCGATCGTCTGCATGTTGGACCGGCAGGTCTTGAGTTCTGCGTCCGCGATCGCGCTAAGATAAAGAGGGAGTGCCACAGCCATCAGGATCGCGAGGATCAGCACGACGACCAGCAACTCGATCAAAGTAAAACCACCCTTTCGGCGGCGATTGAATTTAAACATGTTGTTCTCCTGCATTTGACAAGGCCTCAACAGTGGAGGCCTGTATGAATCCCACTCAGCATTATAGATGCCAAATCGTCATTTCATTAGTAAACCGGGTAAATATTGCGCAAAATACTGGGAAGATCACAATTTTGGCGATGTTCGGTACTTTATCGCTTGATGACCTTGGTCAAGTTGAAGATTGGATAGTAAAGGGCCAGTAGCACAAAGAGGACGATCCCACCCACGACCACCGTCAACAGCGGCTCCAAAATCTTGGTCAGACGGTCCACCGAATATTGGATGTCCCGCTCATAGAATCGGTTGATCTCTTCCAGCATCTCGGGCAGGTTGCCCGAATCTTCACCGGAAGCGATCATCTTGGTGACCATCGGCGGAAACTGCCCCGTCGCCTCCAGCGGTCTCGAGAAGGATTCACCTTCCTTGACGGCGGTGACCACTTTAAGCACATTCTCTTCGATAATCGTATTGCCGGCGGTTGTCGCCGAAACCATAAGGGCTTTGATGATTGGCACACCACCACTGGTCATGCTGGAGAACGTCTGGCAGAAGCGTGCGATCGCCACCTTGCGCAGAATCTTTCCCACCAGTGGCAGGTTCAACTTCACCAGGTCAAAGAAGCGTTTCCCTTTGGGAGTCCGATTGTAATAGCGGCAGCCAAAGAAGATGACAAGAATGCCAACGACGATGACCCACGTGTAGTTGATCATGAAGTCGCTTAACACCACCAGCGCCTTGGTAACGACCGGGAGCTCCGCCTTGAACTGCACATAGACCTTGGCAAAGGTTGGGACGATCATCCAAAGCATGAAGGCGACGACCCCAACGGCCGCGATCACGACGATGATGGGATAAGTCAGGGCCGCCTTCACGCGTTCACGAAGTTCCGCTTCCCGGTCGAACTGATCGGCAGCGACATCGAGG
>CAMLEL010000233.1 GCA_946478935.1 uncultured Armatimonadota bacterium | reverse complement strand
CTCGATCGCCATCGTTCGGGTAGTGACCAGAGTCTGCCACGTAAACGATTACGTCCACGTCGTGCAGGGCTTTGCGTGCCTGCTCGACCATTGAGCGACCCAGCTTGGTGTGAGGCTCATGAATGCCTGGAGTATCGATGAATGCAATCTGATAGTCTTGGCCAGTGGTGATCCCCACAACCCGCTTTCGCGTAGTCTGCGGTTTGTTACTGACGATTGAAACCTTTTGCCCAACGATTTCATTCAAGAGCGTGCTCTTGCCGACATTGGGCTTTCCGATCAACGCCACGTATCCGAATTTGTGCGCCATTGGTTACTCCCGCTTTCTGAAGACTACGCTGATGCCGACTTCATCGTCTGTCCCGCCAAATTCTGGACGGAAGTCGGCGGTCTCCTCAGAGCCTCGATCATTGCGTCTTCGGGTTCTTCGGCGGCGACCTGGCCGATTATCAGGTTCGGGGACGGGAGCCGGTTCATCCTCAACGGCCATCGGTCTCAGGAACCACTCGTCGGCAACCTCGTCGGCATCGCCCCCTTCGATCCATTCTCCCAGCTTCATCATGGGAATGTCGAACGACGCCGCGTCGCCTGCCAGTGTGTTGTCGAGCTTGGCCGGGAGTTCCTTCATGACCAGCAATTCGTCATGATCGGCCGAGAGGATCGATTCAAGCTCTTCGCTCGTGCCAACCAAAAAGATTTGGGTCGAGCCGTCGGTCGCTTGAAATCGCAGGTTGGTGTTCTCCATTTGGACCCATTGTCGGGTTTGCAGGTTGTATGCCGACCACTTACTGGGCAATGTGATGGTTCGCGGACCCGCGCCCGTGCAATGAACCGTCAAGAATGGCGGTCGAAGGTGAACCAGATCCTCGGAGAAGTTCCAGATATGCGCCCCAGCCATTTGGGCCAATGCGCGAATCAAAGCTGGATTCACCATTGGCTCTCCCAAGAACACGCTTGTCCATCTCTGGTCGTCAGAACCGGTGAATTCCTTGACCACAAAACTAGGAAGGCCCGTTTGGGAGTATTCGCCGAGAACCAACGCTTCCTCAGGAATGGCGAAGTAGCTCGGTTCGAGTTTCGTGCCACTGACAATGGTGCGGTCGGGAAATGCCTCGGCCAGCGGATGGCGCCGATTGAGGATGGTGGTGCCGGATTTGCTATAGAACGGCTGAGGCTTAAGCGCGATCCCGGTTACTTCGCGAGCTCGTTCCAAGCTCTCTCGCCCTGAATCGAAGAGTCCGGCCGAGTAAAGCCAGAAGAGCACTTTGCCGTCACGCTGCAGCCGGTTCTTGATGGCCGCTCGAAGCTCTGGGCGAATGTCCCATGCATTCAAGAAGATGTACGCTTTCGCTTCCGGGAACTGCTCGCGGTGAGCCAAGTCGCTCAATAGGTAGAAGCCGGCATTGACGCCCGCCCTCAGGACGGATTCGCGAACATTTTGAACTAATAGCGTGAACGCATTCTGATCGACTAGATAGGCAAGTGCCCTCTCGTCGATGAAAACGCACACATCTGGATCGGAGGGCTGAGCAGCCATGCGTGTCACCAAAGTATCCGCGATCTTGCCTGCACGATCCCATATGCTGGAAGTCTTCAGCCAGCCGTTCCCCCAAAGGTCCATCCAATTGACTCCCGAACCATGGGCGAGGGCGGCTCCTGCGCCGCGCCATTGGACGCTGTCCAATGCTTGAGGAGTCTTGATTACGGGATTAAAGTCGTCAGGCTCCCTTCCACCGCTCAAGGAAGTCTTGAAGTCTTCTTCGCTGATGTACAGTTTGCCGCTGAGCGCAAAGCTGTCGATTGGTCCGGGAAACGCGGCCGTGCCTCCTGGCTCGCGGCTGCGATAGCTGGGAGGTCCAGCGATAAAGTCCAATTCGGGAGTCCGCAGAAGCTTTCCGAGCGAGAGGTGACCATTTGCCGGATGTGACCACTCGAACGTATAGCCGTAGCTTGCCCCGACCAGGAACATTCCGCCACTAGCTTCCTTCACGGAGTAAGCGAGTTCACCGACACGTTGAACGGTGGCATCGCTCAAGAACAGGTGGTAGTCCACGTAGCGCCGCTGTTTCCGGCTCGAACGGACAAACTTTTCGCCGTCGGTCCCTTCGGGCTGGTAGGTCGGGATCTGGAGAGAGTCAAATGACGCAGCCCCGTCGAACCACGATGCCCGAAGCATGACTTCGTCATCAAGATAGCGCAGGCGTGCCCACTCGCGGAACTTTGCAATGGCAGCGTCTGACGTGTCGTATCCCCAGCCATCAGCAAAAAACCATTCGCCCCTGTCCAAGTGGAACCCGAGGACATGGCGGTCTTGATCGAGGTCAAGTACGCGCCGCGTGAATGCGGCAAGACACGACTTTGCCGTGTTCCAGAACTCATCGTCCGCAACGCTTGGCTCAGCCATGTTCCCGTCCTGATGATGGTAGTGACCCTTGGGGAATTTGTGTTGCCAGCCACGAGGAGCCTTGAAGACGATTCGGAAAAGAACCTGCGACTCGCGGTCAATTTCGATCGACTTGCGGAGGAGAAACTCTGCCACTGCGACGTTGGCGTCCAGCCGCTCTTCATCCACGTCCAACTCGATGAGGTGCGAATGCAGATGGACTCCAGCCTCGGAAGCCATCCGCATTTCCTCGATCACCGTATTGGCGCTGCGTTCGTCGCTGGTGCCTCCGAAAAAGAACATTGGGGGGTAGACCCTTCCGTTTCGAACGAGGGTTGGTAGCCCGTCTCTGAGTACGATTTGGGGCGCATGCGCAGGTGCCGGAATGAGAGGTCGAGGTGGAGGTTGAAGCGCCTTCCGTTCCTTCTTGCGGAAGCTGACTTGGGGAACCTCTGCCGATTCAGGTTCGACACTGTCAGCGGTCTGGTCGCCTCGTTTTGACACTTCTGGGCGCGCACTCGGCTTGTCACGGCGATCTCTGCGGCGCTTACCACGACTGTCTGCGGATTCGTCAGTCTTAGCTTCGGCGACGGTTCTTGAAGTGGCAGCACGCCAAACCGGAATTGGCAGGTCATCTGAGTCGACGACAAAATCTTCGTGAGCTACCGGCTCGCTCTTGGTAGTTTGCTTGCGCGGAGATTTGGACGGCTTCGCCACGACGATGGCTTCATTGGCAGGAGCGAGCTTGCGTGGCCTGAAAGTGGGAATCGGTACGTCGTATTCCTCGGTGACGGCTGGCAATGCCGGTGTCGCAGTCTTTCGAGTTCTCGGCTTGGCGGCTTTGGTTGAAGGCTCAACATTCTCAACCAGATTGGCGGCCACTTCCGGTTCGACGGCTTTCTTACGCGACCGTCCTCTTGGGGCAGGGGTTGCCGGCGCCTCAGGTTCGGGCAACTTGCCAGATTTGGCGATCGATCGGGAGCGTTTTGGAGCGACCGGCGTGGTTGCTTCGGTTTCGGAAGTCTTTCTCTTCGTCGCTCTTTTGGGCTTTTCGGTTACTACTTCGGGTTGGGTTGTTTCGGTTGTTAAATCGGATGCTTTCTTTCTTGGCATGAGGGTTCCAGTAGGGAGGCTTCCACCCAATTCAGCAATTCTCGCGGTTCGTCAAAACACGCCGCGGGGGATTCGGCCAAAAGGGTGGCTCGGTCGGAAGCGCCATAGCTGACTGCGATCGGGGTGACGCCAGCGTCACGCGCACAGCGGAGGTCGAATACGGAATCGCCGATTAACACGGCTTGAGCGGGCTCGACTCCCAGGCGGCGACAGGCGAGGATCGCGCTTTCAGGATGGGGCTTGGGTTGATGAACGTCGGATGCGCAGACGGTCGTATCAACGGCGTCGGCTGCGTCAAATCGAAGGAGAAACTGTTTGAGTTCGACTGCATTCTTGCTGGTTACCAAGGCAGTACGAATGCCCGCTCGGTGGCAGGCTTTGAGCGCGAGAACCGCCTCTTCGAAGGCGTGTTCTTGCGCCTGATGCACAACGTATCGCTCAATTGCATAATCCACCATCTCCTGCAGTTTTTCAGGTGAGGGCGGTACCTCTTGAAACATCGACAATTGGCGATGGAGGGGGATTCCGCAGAGCGAAAGCAGCGTGGTTCGATCCGGCCTCGTTCCCAAGTAACGCTCGTAGGCGTCTCCGAGACCCAGGACGAACACCTCAAGGCTATTGACAAGCGTTCCATCCACGTCGAACAACGCGGCTTGAAAGCTACTCAGGGTCAAGCCTTCCGGCATCGATTCAGTATGGCAGATTCGGCCAAGTTCATTCGGGCACCTTTTTGAATGAATTCTGCCAAGGCTCCTAAATATGCGGGGTGAACCTGCCAATCATGACTATTGGCCGTACATGGCTTCATTGAAATGGATATCTTCGCAATCGCATTCGGACTCGGTGGAACACCGTCGGCAGAAGCCCTGCCCGCTGTTTCAGTCGGATTCGAAGACGTGCTTGATGGAGTGCCAATACCTGATCAGAGTCTTCACGGGCCACCCGGCCCGGAACCACCTCCCGACTTGATTCCAGCGGTGGAAGAAGTCGAGGTGAGCGAGCCGAATGCTCGACCTCAGAAACTGGACTTCCGACCGCTCCCGACCGAGGAATTCGAAATCAAGCTGCCCGCCCCGTTCTGGAGCATGCCACTTGACGTTGAAGCAGCGAACCGCTCGATCGAAGCTCCAAGTTTTTTGGTGGATGCGTCGATGGTCTGGCTCGCCGGACAGTTTAAGCCAGGCTTTTTTACCGAACCCCAAATCGGGAACCTGCCGCCCAGCGCAACCACTGGAGCCCAACCGATCGCGGATTCGTCGCCAGTCGGGCCGACGAGTTCCTTGAGCGAATCCCGA
>CAMLEL010000232.1 GCA_946478935.1 uncultured Armatimonadota bacterium | reverse complement strand
GGTCCTCCGGTGATGCGAAGCTCTTCGTCGTCGATTTGTGGCCAGGCTCCCCATTGCGAGTTCCAAACATCATCTCCGGCAGGTTGGGTCGCTTCCTCATCGAGATAGAAGTGGGTTCCCCAGGAGTGCTCCGCTTCCGGGTCTCCATCCATGAAGTCGAGAGCCCACAACTCGTAATCGCTGTTCCAGTAGATTCCATCCGGCCCTCGTCCACCAGACCGTGAGGCTTTCCTCAGCAACCCCGAAGAGCCCTTTGGAGTTAGGCCCTTGGATTTGGCCGAACGGCCGCCGCTAGGTCCGGACGGAAGGTCGTCGATGCCCGCCAATCCGCCCCGCAGAATGTCTTCGACCTGTGCCCGGGTGAGCTTCTGTGTGGCCTTTCCGCCACCGCTCCCTCCACAGCCGAAAAGTGCAATAACTAGGCACAAAACAAGCATAAAAAAGGCAGCTTTCATCTTGTTTTTATTGTGTCACGGCAGCGCGTTTCGGACTGCTCACAGGACACGTCCTTTTTGCCGAACTGTTGACCTTGACAATGGTGGTTGGCGCCCCCGACATGACTCGAACATGCGACCCACTGCTTAGAAGGCAGTTGCTCTATCCGCTGAGCTACGGGGGCGAGAAAAGCACGACTTCATGCTCGCGTAAGGATCAATACGAAATTAATAATCGCTTTGATCACGCTTAGTGTACACGCTCGGCTTGCGGGCAGGAACGGTTCGTCCGACCGACTTGGACTGACGCCAGTCTTGCCGGCTCAGACAGCTCAGTCTCGGTAAGACAAGCGTCGTGGCTTCTACCGGAGCTCGCGGGTAGAAGGCGATGTGCCCGCTTCCAAAGAAGTTGGCGGGCACATCGCACTTTGTTAGCTTATGGTTCCGTTCAAGCCATTTGGGAAGAACCCGCCCGAACCAACGCCGCCAAGATAGACGATGCTAAGAACCTGATCTGTCGTTCGGCTGAATGCGATGCCGTTGGCATCCGTCGGCACGATATTGGCGATTCCACCTTCGGCAACTCCCTGATCCGTGTCACCGGCACCATCGGCCGAATCTCGCAAGTCTGAGAGCGCCTGAGTTGTCGTCACGGCGGCCCCGCCGATGTTATAGATCACCGTCCGCACCGTACCGGCATGGTAAGCCTCCACAGCCAAAATGCCTGCGGCAGCCTCAAGGAAGGTTTTGTTGTCGATCAACGTCGAGCCACCCTTGTAAGCGGTGACTCCTACGTCCTCGAACACGAATGCACCGATCAGAAAGCTAACTTCGTCGGCAAATGGATTGAAAGTTGGTCCAAGACCGGCGGCCGCTGCTGCAGCATTAAAGCTATTCTGCAGGTCGATGGCTGGACGATCTACAGCTCCTGCACCGAGTGCAGATCGCAAGAAACGGACATGAGCCAACTCATCTGCGGCGATCTCGTTCGCATACTGCTGGAATGCCGGGGTTGCAAACGGAACGGCAGCACCGCCGGTGACCGCTCCGGGGTTTGAACCGATGTCGGCGGCCCCCAATCCGGCTCCCGTGGTTGCCAGCAAGTAATACTCGGCTTCTAAGTATTCAAGATTCAATGCGAAGTTCAGAACATCCGCATCTGAAATGCCGCTACTTCCGTTGTCATTTCCGTTGCCGCCGCACCCTGCCAAGAGGCTTCCCGCTCCAAAGGCGATTGCGCCTCCAACTATGGACTTGAGTAGTGATCTCCTCTCAAAACGAGACTCCATCATCTGCTCGCTGGCTAAATTCAATTCATGACTAACACTCATTAGGACTCTCCTAAACGCCACACTGCGTAGGCGTTACCTACAAAATGCAGAAGTGCAAAGTCAGTTCCTTACCTTTTGAATTCGGATCACCTTTGGCGGCCCAATGCTCCGCAAAGAAATCCGCTCAAGCGAGCTCACGCATCCCTCCCCGTAAGCTAAAAACGGAGTCAAACCCCTCTTCGCGCAATTGGTATACGAGTCGTCCGCTGCGTACCCCAGATGCGCAGACAATCACATAGCGTTCTGCTCCGGTAAGGTAGCTTGTTTTGAATCGGCTCAGGGGAGTTCCGACCCAACGGGCCTGACCGATCTCGGCAACGTTCCGTTCCTCATCCAACTCGCGAATGTCGAGGCATGTAAACGGGTGTTCCCACCCGAGTACCATTTCTTTGGTCACTTCCCAATCGACCGGCGAGCTAACTCTATCGACAGGCTCCGACTGACAACAGCCCGGGCAACCGGCTCGTTTGACCCGGCCAATCTTCCTAAATGTGTAATCCCTCAGATCGAATAGGATCTGAGTGTTTGCAAGATTCTCTCCCAAACCTATAATAATCTTGATCGCTTCTGCCGCTTGAAGACTTCCAAAGAGGCCAGGAAGCACTCCTAAAACCCCAGCCTCGGCGCACGTCCTGACGCAACCGTCCTGCGGTTCTACCGGCCATTGACACCGCAAGCAGGGTCCGCCTGGCAGAATGGTCTGCAGCACACCCTCCATGCGAAAGATCGACGCCTGAACGAGCGGCTTGCCAATTTGCTGGCAAGTGTCGCTCATCAAAAACTTCGCATCGAACCGATCAGTGCCATCGATCACCACATCGAACTGGCCGAGGATCTCTGCCGCGTTCCTTTCATCCAAGGTCTCTTCATACACCTTCACCTCGACGTAAGGGTGCATTTGCCGAAGCCGCTCGG
This sequence comes from uncultured Armatimonadota bacterium, assembly GCA_946478935.1. Next base: position 2,132 of record CAMLEL010000232.1, on the reverse strand, counting down.
CCATCACCTGCGCCTTGCTTCGGCCCAAATCGCCTACTCCAAACAGAACCTGGCGGTGGAGGTTGCTAACCTCCACCAGATCCGGTTCTACGATACCGATTCGACCAACCCCTGCCGCCGCCAAGTACGGGAGCGCACCGTTACCAAGTCCACCGGCGCCAACAACTACCACTGCGGCATCTTGCAAAGCCGCTTGACCGCTCGGCCCGACTTCAGGCATCGAGAGATGGCGATCGAAGAGATCCGCGCGAGTGATTCCGCCCGTTCGGGAAGTCCGTAAATCCACCCACTCAGACTCCCCATCGGCGTAGGATTCCTTCTTCCATATTGGGAGCCGCTCTTTGAGCTCGTCGATGATGAATTCGCATGCCGCAAATGCTTCCTTGCGATGGGCGGCGGCACATCCAATCCAAACAGCGATGTCGCCCAATTCTAGGATTCCCACTCGGTGGATCGCGTGAACCCAATTCAAGTTGAACTTGACCTGCGCCTCTTTGAGAAGTGACTCTCCTTCGGAATGCGCAAGCGGAGCATAGGCCTCGTACTCGAGGCGTAAAACTTCTCGGCCCTCGTTCAATTTGCGAACTCGACCTTCAAAGCAGACGAATCCTCCGGCCGAGGGGCAGTCGACCACCGGCGGGACAATTTTCTCCGACGTAAGTTCGAACACCGTCACCCTCCTGCCACAGGTGGGATCAAGACCAGTTCATCGCCATCTTGAAGCTGGTGGTCTGGCTCCACATAGGCGTCTCCAACTGCGAATCGGACGTGAGATGGGGACAGCGTAAATGCATAGCGATCATGCAATTCCTCAAAAAGCTCGCGGGGAGTTTGAGCTTCAGATTCGATCACTTCGTGTGACCGTCCAGATTGGTCGCGCAGCGAGGCAAAATAGTGAATCTTGATCTTCATGCTAAAACCTCACCAAACGGGATGACCCGCACTTGTGCGCCCTCATTGACTCTTGCTTGGTCTGCAGGCACCTCCACAAAGCAGTTGCCCAGTGCCATTCCTCCAAGCATATGCGAGCCTTGTCCAGCAATCGGCATAACCTCGACTTTCTGCCCATTCCACCGGAATCTCCCGGGAATGAACTCGTGCCGACCAGGCTTTCTTACGATTTCAGAAGCAAGGGTCGCCTCCATCACTGCGTCACTATGACTTTCAAGGCCCATATTCAACTTGAGATAGGGTCGAACCAGAACCGTGAACGTGGCCAAGGCGGAGAGTGGGTTACCAGGAAGCCCAAACACCGTCTGTTCGCACTTGGTACCGAAATAGAAAGGCTTTCCTGGTTTCATGGCCACTTTCCAAATGACCTGCGTCACGCCCAAATCCGAAAACGCCGTCTTGACAACATCTTTTTCTCCGACGCTGATTCCTCCGGTCGTCAAAACGACATCACAAACTTGCATCGCATCCGAAATCATCGCCCGGGTGCCTTCCGGATCGTCACCGACTCGAGCCGAGTAAACGGGCGTAAGGCCAAATGATTTTAATGCGGCAGTCAGAGCAAATCGGTTCGATTCATAGATCTGACCCGCCTGCAGTACTTCACCAGGTTCGGCCAACTCCATACCCGTTGCGATAATGCCAACGCGCGGAAGTCGGTGCACGGAGACTGTTGTCTGGCCGTTTGCGGCCAAGATCGCAATGCCGGCCGCGTTCAAGCGCGTGCCGCGGGCCAAAAGTTCGTCTCCTACTTTGAACTCTTCCCCGGCACGCCGAATATGTTGATTCCTTTGAACCTCGGTACAAACCCGGACGCCCGACTCACCAACAGAGACATCTTCCTGCATCACCACGGCGACCGTTCCAAAGGGTATGGGTGCGCCGGTGAAGATCCGTGCGCAAGTTTTGGCTTCGAGAGGGACACCGGGAGCTTCGCCTGCTCCGATCGTTCGAACCAGACGAAAAGCTGAACCGACTGATTCCGAGCCAAGGGCGTATCCATCTACGGCAGAGTTGTCGAAGCGGGGCATGTCGACCGCAGCGAGGATTGGTTCAGCCAAGACTCGGCCCAGGCTCTCGGACAGTGCAACCGATTCCGCTGGCAGGGGTCGAGCAGCCTGCAAAACGATTCTTTCAGCTTCATCGAATGCGATCATTCGTTAGCAACCTCGATTGCATGA
>CAMLEL010000231.1 GCA_946478935.1 uncultured Armatimonadota bacterium | reverse complement strand
TCAAGTAAGCCCGGTCAATACGGTTCAAGGCGCCGACAAGAACCTCTTTTTAGCCAAGAACCACGCGGCGGTCGCCAAGGCCCTTCTCCTTGAGATTGACTTGGAAATGGGTCCTCCCAGGATGCCCGTCTTACCGATCCCGTTGCACGCTCTCCGGAACGCCGCCTAGTTGCCTGAGGTTTCGGCAGCGACGACGAGAATATCGACCGTCCGAAGCTCTCGGACCAGGTCATTGATCAACGAACCTTTGGTCAGCTGCTCCAGCTTGGTCCGTTGGGAATGGCCGACGACGAGTTGGGTCACGTTGTGCTCTCGGCAATAACGGATAATCTCGTCCAACGGTTTCCCGTTCGATCGTTCCACGCGAATACCAAGCCTTTCAGCCAGGGCAAAATCGTCGTGGAGGATCCGTTCTTCCTCTTCTGTGGGCTCCTTCTCTTCAACAAAAAGGGCAACCGCGTCCGCGTTCATTTTTTGCGCCATCCGCCACCCGCGTCGGATTAAGCGGAGCGATGGTTTTGACGGGGAGATGCATAGCAAAACCCGGTCGTTCGTGGCCCAAAGCTTTTCAATTCGCTTGCGCTTGCGATATTCGTTGACGTCTTCATCGACACGGCCCGCTGCTTCGCGCATGGCGATTTCGCGTAGAGCGCTCAAGACCTCTTCTTTAAACCAGGTCTTCTTTTGTGCCTCAATCTCCGTCGAAGGGAAGATATCGCCACGCTCAAGGCGATTGATCAGCGCCCTTGGCGTGGCATCGATGATCTCGATCTCCTCAGACTTATGGAAAAGTTGGTCCGGCACCGTGTCGGTGATGCGGATGCCGGTGATGTCGGCAATTTTGTCGTTCAGGCTCTCGAGATGGGCGACATTCATGCTCGTCAGAACAGAAATCCCGTGCTCCAGAATCTGTTCGACATCCTGCCAGCGGTATTCGTGACCTGCTCCGGGAGGATTCTTCTTCTCCAAATCGTCGATTAGAACCAAGCCCGGATGTCGCTTGATGACCGCATCGACATTCAACGTCTCATACTCGCGACCGCCGTAGTGGATCTTTTGTGGCGGAATCGCCTCAAAGCCCTCCATATGTTCCGTAGTGGACTGGCGCTTTCGAGGATCGATCATCCCGATGACCACGTCTTGACCGCGACGGGCCCGGCGGTGAGCTTCATCGAGCAACCGGAATGTCTTTCCGACTCCTGTTGCAAAGCTCAAAAAGATTTTTAGCCGACCCTTACCGTCAGCTCCCGTTTCAAGCATTCTCAGCCTCAGACTCGATCGTCATAACCGCATCGACCCAACGCTTGATCGCTGGCGTAAGCTCCTCTACCTTCAAAACTTGGCCAGGCGGAATCTTTGCTTCTTGCCACAGATAATTCGCAAGCGCTTCCTCGCTTAAGGCTTGCCAGAACTTGTTTTGACAAGGAACTGTTTCCGTGTCGGTGTGAGCCTTGACGAGTTCGATGACGTATTGCGGAACGATGACCTTGACCGTTGCCGACGAACCCGTTGGTTCCGTGACTCGATAGGTGCAAATGACTTCGCCGAAGTGGCGGTCATGAATCTCGGTTAGCAGTTCGATCTGATAACCGTTCAAAGTTGTGCGCTCAAATTGGCATGAATTCGTGCCAGCCTTGCTGTCCTTGGAATCGATGGCAGACTTCACGGCCAACCGAAGCGAATCTGCGGTGAATGGCTTCTTTAAGAAGTCAGTTGCTCCTGTCGCCATCGCGCGGTTGGCAAGTTCTGCCGTTCCGAACGCGGTAGTCAAAATCACCTTTGCGGAAGGATTCTCTCTTCGGATGTCCTGCAAGACCTCCATGCCGTGCATACCTGGCATCCGTTGGTCCAGCAACACGACATCGTAGTCCTTGTTCGTGGCATATTTCTCCAGACCCGATGAGCCGTCTTCGGCCACGTCGACTTCGTAGCCGGAGTGTTCAAGGGCCAAACGCATCATGGTGCGAATATTGGCCTCGTCATCGATGATGAGGATTTTGCTCAAGTAGATTCTCCCACGGCATTAACTGGAATGGTGAATGAGAAGGAGCTCCCGGATCCCAACTTACTTTCCGCCCAGATTTTTCCGCCGTGTGCTTTCACGATGTTGTTCGCGATCGAAAGACCAAGGCCAGCTCCCCCACCTGTCGCTCCCGGTACTTGCACGAACCGGTCGAAGATCTTTGAGAGATAATCACGGGGGATTCCCTCGCCATTGTCTTCAACCGTGAAGGTTACTTGATTGTCCGCTTGAACCGCCCGGACCTCGACTAGGCCGTTTGGTTTGCTATGTCGTATACCGTTGTTCAGCAGGTTGATCAAGACCCTTTCGATCTGACTTGCGTCGACGTGTATTTGTTGCAAGTTCCGTTCCACTGAGCCCTTTAGACTCACGCCGCGATGTCCAGCAATGGTTGAGACACCCGCGAGCGCCGAATTCACGATCGTTTCGACTGACGCCAACGATCGGTGCAAGGTCTTTGTACCGGCCTCCATCCGCGTCATGTCCAAGAGTTCGCGCATCAATCGCTCCAGGCGCTCCAAGTCTTGGCGTTGCACTTTGACAAGTTGCGCCTGAACGTCAGAGAGCGTTCCGCCGGCCCCTTCCTCTAAAAGCTGATTGGACATCAGTAGAGAAGTGACCGGAGTTTGAAGCTCGTGTGACGCAACTCCGACGAACTCGGTTTTCATTCGATCCACCTCTTTTAGGTGCGTAATGTCCTCGAGCACCGCAACGGTCCCAAGAAGTGAGCCATCGTCCGCTTTGAGTGGAGTCACACGCAGGCGATAGGTGCGATCGACATCATCCACCTTTATCGGGATCAAGCTGGACTCGTCCTCAGAGGCGATGACAATCTGATTTTCCCGGGCCAAATCAATGGCCTCCACAATTCGGGCATCGCCGATGTGGTTCACGATCGGCGTGCGGGGTGCTGATGGGCTCGGGCCAAATAAAGCTTCAGCCGCCGTGTTCAGATAAACGATCCGGCCCAGAGCATCGCTGACAATGACGGGATCGTACAAGCTCTCTAGTGCCTGATCGGACATTTGTTGCACTTGATGCAGGCGGATTAAATCACGCTCACGCAGCGATGACAGACGTTGCGACATGAGGTTGAAGGCATTGGCCAGCGTCCCAAATTCGTCCGACGAACGCAGTTCGACTTTCCCTTCAAACTCTCCGGCGCCAATCGCTTCGGCACGCTCAGAAAGGATTTCCAATGGTCGCAAGAAACTTCGTGTCAGTGCGATCGTGAGAAAGATGGCAAGCACGAGGGCAATGCCGGTAATGACGATGCTTCGGCTCGCGGCCGCCTGAACTTTTGACTTTGCGCGGATGCTTTCCCGATCCATCGCATCCTGATTGACTTGAATCAGAGCGTCAAGTTCGGTTTGGAGGTAGGCAATGCCAATTCGGTCTTCTACCCATTGCTTCGATGCGGAGGCAGGCTCTGTACGTACGATGTCGATGGCCCTTCGATGCTCCCTAGCAGCGTCCTCGATGGCTCCAAGGATTGCCGGCTCGCCCGCTTCGTTGACTGCGTATTTGGCGGTCCGCAGACCTTCGCCAAAGATTTGCTCTCCGCGATTGAACTGATGTGCCGCTTCGGCAGCATTCCCGGACAGAAGCAGAGCATAACCCGACATGTCTGCCATCAGTCCGGTTTGCATCTGCCGAGCTGCCGAAATGCTCTTGTAGTTACCTTCGAGAACCCGGTCGATGCTTTCGTCCAAAGCGGCAAACCCTGATACGGCGGCGCTTATGACGATACCAAGGACCAATACGAGAAGGAGGTGGCTGATGAGGAGCCGCATCCTAACCGATCGCATGGCCCATTTTGGCCGATCTTGCTTCGGTAGACTGGATGTTAATGAGAATGTCGCGGATCGCCCTTCCGTTCAGTCTCGCGCTCGGCCTGACGGGGCTCGTCATGTATCTGAGCGCAAAGCCAGGACCGACCACTCAAACGGAACTTGACTTCTCCCAACCCGAACATAAAGTAACGCCCGAAATGACGGCCGCCGCCGCCGCCAGAGCCCTCAAACCTGCCCCATCGTTTTCTCGACTGGATGTGAAGGGCGAATCCCGAACGATTTCCGGCAAGCTACAACGACCGCAGCTGCTGCTTTTTATTCTCGACACGTGCCCTTGCAGCGTAGACGCCCAGCCCATTTTCAACCGATTCGCGAAACATTGGGCGGGAAAAGTTGATTTCTTGGGCGTGATCAATACGGACGCCAAGAAGGGAAGAAGCTGGATGTCCGACTACCGAGTTGCCTTTCCAGTGGTACCGGACGCGGGTTTGGAAATCATTGAGGCATACAAAGCACAACAGTCGGTTTACTCGGCGCTCATCTCCACAGAGGGGCAGATCGTCAAGTTATGGCCGGGATACAGTCAAGGTCTGTTCAAAGAAATGAATGAGACCCTCGCCAAGGAGAGCAGGAGTAAGGTCGTTCCATTTGATGCTCAGTACGCTCCGGTGGAAGACACAACAGGCTGCTACTTCGCGAAATAGTTTGGCCCGGACGAAGGGATTCGAACCCCCAACCCTCAGTTCCGAAGACTGATGCTCTATCCGTTGAGCTACGTCCGGGCGAGCATTGATTTTACCCGCCCGGTCCGAGTTTACGCTCGGTTCTTCTTTCGTCGACGATAGGCGGCAAGCGCTCCAAGACCCACTAGCGCCATCGTGCCTGGTTCAGGTACGGGTGCGGCTCCAAATTCGCTTGGGGAAAAGTTCCCATTGAGCAAATCGTCCCCCTGGAGTTCAGCCCAAGTTTGATCGCCATTCAGCGCTAGATCAAATCGGAAGAAGTTTCCCGTGGAATTTGTAAAGATGCCGGTGAAAGAACCGGTTACGGTTGCGGGGTGGACACC
>CAMLEL010000230.1 GCA_946478935.1 uncultured Armatimonadota bacterium | reverse complement strand
GAGTGCGTCCGTGAGGAAGACACGATTTCCCGACTCGGTGGCGACGAGTTCACAATTCTGCTTCAGGACATCGAATCGGTTGAGCAGGCGACGGAGGTTGCCACTCGCATCGTCGATTCGCTGTCGCACCCAATCCACCTGGATCATGGTGAAACGGTAGCAATGGCCAGTATCGGCATTGCTTTCTACAAGGACGGCGAGTATACGGCCGAGAGCATTCTGAGAGACGCCGATACCGCCATGTATGCCGCCAAAGCCCGGGGCAAGTCTGGATTCGCGGTCTTTGATCAGAGCATGAACGAGCAGGTTGTGGAGCGTTTGGAACTTGAGGTCGGAATGCGACAAGCGCTCGACCGAAATGAGTTCTATTTGGAATACCAACCCATCGTGAATTTGGATACCGGTGATGTCACGGGCATCGAAGCGCTCCTACGCTGGGATCACCCAACCCGCGGGCGAATCTCGCCGGAGAAGTTCATCGCTGTAGCAGAAGACAGCGGGATGATCGTTCCCATTGGCGTTTGGGTGCTCAGACGGGCATGCGTCCAGTTTTTAGAGTTGGAAAAGAAAGGACTCGTGGGAACCGGGATGACCTTAAGCGTCAATGTGTCCGGTCGACAACTCAAGCGACCGGAAATCGTAGACCAGATTCACCAAACGCTGCTCAGTCTTGAATTCGATCCAAAACGACTCATTCTGGAAGTCACTGAAAGCGTGCTAATGAGCGACGAGACGGAGTCAATCGACAAACTCCACCTGCTCAAGCGCATCGGGGTGCGAATTGCAATCGACGATTTTGGAACCGGTTATTCATCGCTCTCGACACTCAACACCTACCCAGTGGATGTGGTCAAGATCGACAGAACGTTCATCTTACGCATGGGTCAAGAGGAAGAAATCGATGCAATCGTCGGCGCCATCGTTCTTTTATCGCGGGTCATGCACCTTCAGGTGACTGCCGAAGGCATCGAGACCCGCAGCCAAGTGCAGTATTTGCAGGCGTTCGGCTGTGATTCCGCCCAGGGTTACTACTTCTCCAAGCCGCTCGGCATCGGCGAATTGACCGCCCTCTTGGAAAAAGGGCTGAACCTGAGCTTGGGTTTGGAATCAGATTTTGAAAGTCAACCTTCGTCAATCGCAGCTTAACCTGCGAGCGGCGGCGAAAGGCCATGCTTCCACGTCCTTTGGATAGCCATGAAAATGCGCGCACTGGTGGCCGAGTTCATCGGAACCTTCGCTTTGCTCTTCGTTCTGTTCTTGGTCATATTCCATTTCGCGGCCTCGCCGGTGACTTTGCTCGCGATCGCTCTTGCCGTTGGATTGACGGTCGTCTGCCTGGGTACAGCGTTTGGTCCGATCAGCGGTGGTCACTTCAATCCCTGCGTCACCTTCGGCCTCTTGATGGCCAAGAAGATCGACCTGGGGACGTCAATACTTTATTGGATCGTTCAATTGGTTGCCGGAATCGTGGGCATCTTTGTTGCTTCGTTTATGCTCGGTCCAAACGGCGAAGCGGCTCGAGCAGCGATTAGCGTCTCCCGTGGAGAAGCAATTGGAATCGGCGCTGCGGTCGCGGCCGAGGTCATCGTATCGTTCCTGTTCGTGATGACCATCTTCATGACTGCTGTCGACCGACGCGCTCCAATCAACGGTGCGCTCTACTTGGGACTCGCTCTGACGTTTGGCATCATGGCGATCGGTCCAATATCAGGTGGAGCCATTAATCCAGCAGTGGGTCTGGCGCTCTCGGTTGGAAGCGGCAAGTGGGACAATGCTCTCAGCTGGTCGATTGGCCCGATGGTCGGGGCAGGTCTGGCTGGCCTCATGTATGCCGGATTCTTCAGCAAGGAAGAAGCGACGTAAGCATTTTGGGAACCATCCCGTGCTCAAGGAGTTTATAATTCATAGGATGCTGGAACGGATCATGCGATCGGTCCCGATGAAGTTGATGTTGGCAACGGTGTTGCTGGCATTCTCCGTCGTGGCTGCCGCAGGTTCGATGCAATGTCTGATCGGTGTGCCGATGGAGTCGATGCCAAAGGAGCCGCCGAAGGCTGAGTCGCCGGCCAGTTGTTGCCCGACTCCGGAAGCTCCGATTCAGGCACCCGAGCCAATGGGCGATGATTGTTGCTGTATCGATGTGCTCGAGAAAAACAGCGTCGACTTCAGCGCCAAGCCGTTGGCCGATCTCAAGATCGACTTCGCGATCCTTCCTCAACCGGCAGTAACGTTTTTGTTGACTGAAGAGCTGGTTCCGTTCAGCCAAATCCGCTTGCCAGAGATTCATGGGCCACCTGGTCCTGACCTCGAATACCATTCACCTCGCGCCCCACCCTCCAAACTGTTTCCACTCATTTGACCTTGCGTCCCGTTCGGGACCCCGTAAACAGTTTTGGAGAATTTGAAATGATCGTTACCACACTTGCGGCCCTCGTGTTGGGCCAATCTGCCGCCCTCGTCTGCCCCGTAATGGGCTCACCCATAAAAGGCAAAGGCACTGGTTCTTTCGACTACAACGGAGCTCGCTACACGATGTGTTGTGGCGGATGCTCGACTCCGTTCCAGACCAATCCTGAGAAGTATCTGAAGCAATCTTCAGAAGCAAAGAAGACGGTTGGAGTCAGCCTCTACGACCCCACCACGGGGATCAAAGTCGAAGCCAAGAATGCCAAGGGCTCCTCTGACTTCGGTGGACTCCGATATTTCTTTGCGACGACCGATGGGAAAAAGGCCTTCGATGCCAACCCAAAACAGTTCACTGTCCAGCCGAAAAAGGAAGTGCTCTGGTGTGCAGTGATGAACCACGGTCTGGCGAACTATTCCGAAGCCGGCGCCTACGTTGATAGCGGCGATACCCGCTATTACGTCTGCTGTTCTGGCTGCCTCGGCAAATTCAAGGAGAAATCCGCTGACTTTGTCGCCAAGTTCTCAGACAAAGCGATCGCTCCCAAAGCCGTCGTCGTCAAGAGCTAAACCAACTCATCTGGCGGGCGCATTCAGTTTTGCGCCTGCCACTTCCTGCCAGTTAGGAGTAAGAATTGTTAAAACACGTTTTTATAGCGGTCCTCGCTGCCTTCCTGACCGTAGGGGCCTTTGCCCAAAATCCAACGGTCAAGTCCGGCAAGTATGTGATCGAACTCAGAGTTCCTGAAGAAGGAGTCTATGCGGGGGAGGAGATCGATATCGAGTTTCGAGTGATGGATTCCACCAAGAATGATGAAATCCTCGGAATGGCTGGAGTCCCCAACGTTAATGCCGAAGCAATCGTTACCATGCCGAGTATGGAGGGGATGCCGGAGGCCAAACCAAAGATTCACGCCGAAGGCGTGCCCGGCGATTATGGAATCGAAGCCTTCTTTCCCCATGGCGGCGGGTACAAGATCGACCTGACGCTGACGCCGTCCAATGAGTCGCCGCTGAAGGTTTCCTTCCTGATCGACGTAAAGGATGAAAAGCCAAACCGTTCGAAGTCAAAACCCTTCGGCCTCAACCTCGTCGACGGTAAGGGCGCAAAGGCGGGCGAGCCTTTCAACCTGAAACTCCGCGTTCAGGATTTGAAGACAAAGTCGATCGTCAAGGCGTTCGATGTGGCTCACGAAAAGCGGTTCCATCTCCTGATCGCAAGCAAGGACTTCATGTGGTTCATTCATGAACATCCCGAAATGAATGCCGACGGAACTTGGAGCGTTCCCATTACATTTCCGGCTGGAGGCGACTACTTTATCTACGGCGACGTCGCTCCCGTCGGCAAAGGCTCTCAGATCCTCATTGCCAACATCAAAGTCTCTGGAAGTCAGCCCAACTGGGAAACCTCCTGGACCCTCAATCCAACGGGAACCGAATCTGGGATCGTCGGGACGATAGCTGGGCTGGAAGGTCAGTATCCAGTGGGGACCATGACCACACTCTCACTGAAACTGAAAGATGAGGCTGGCAAACCTGTCGGCGATACGCAGCCTTGGCTCGGGGCGGCAGGACACCTTATGATCTTCAGTCAGGATGGACAGACGGTGGTACACAGCCATCCCGCTCACGGCGAAGAAAATGAGAAACTGGTCAAACAAGGTGAGATGAGATTCACCGGGCGTTTCCCGAAGCCGGGCCTGTACCGCGTATTTGCCCAGTTCCAACGGAACGGAAAGATCCACACGCTCCCGTTCACCATTCAGGTGAAGCCATGAAGCTCCTGACCACATTGATCCTGATCTTGGCGCTCGTGACTGGGGCATTGGCGCATCCGATCCCAAAGTTCCGGTTCCCCAGCAAAGCGCTGCCCAAACTCAAGGAAGCAGCTGCAGAACTCGCCAAGTACAAGACCGATTTGGTCGAGGCAGGAAAGTATTCATGCTGCCTGAAAAAGCCAGAGAACGGCTGCAATATGTGCGCTGTTCAGACTGGCTCGTGCGCCTGTGCCGCCAATCTCGCGGCTGGTAAAGGTACATGTGGCGAATGCCATGCCGGTTGGGCAAACGGTCGAGGATCATTCGACTTGAAGAGCGTGGGAATCGAAAAACCAGCCGACATCAAGGTGTTGCCCGCGGCTAAACAGGGCGTGGAAGGTGTCGCCCAAGACAAGGATAACGTCCACTTGAAGAAGTACCGGACCTTGATGCTGGAGTCTAAACGCATCATGGTCGGCGAGAAGCGTTTCAACTGTTGCGTGGGTCAGGGCGGTTGTGACGAATGCGCTCAGGAACAGTACTGTGGCTGTTCGATCAATCTCGTTGAGGATATGGCCAAGAAGCCGACCCAAAAGAAGGAAGGCATTTGTGGGCAGTGCATCGATGGGCAACATGCAGGGCATGGGCGCGTCGCTGGAGTCGATCCGCTTCACGTCGCGGTGAGCGGCGACCGCCGAACAGGGATGCCGTCCGGCAGGGCGTTGCCG
>CAMLEL010000229.1 GCA_946478935.1 uncultured Armatimonadota bacterium | reverse complement strand
GATTCATCGACCTGGTTCGGGCGCTTGTTTGGGATGTAGGGAGTCATCCATTGGAAGTCCCCGCCTGACATGTATCGACCACGTACATCCTGGTAAACAAAAATGTAGCCTTCACGAGTGAACGAAGACTCGGGGCCAAGGTTCGCACGCATGGCCGTCGGTCCATAAGGACGGCAGGAATAAGGCGTGCGCATCATGAGGATTGGCGCCTTCTTACTGGTGTCTTTGGGGACGTATATGGAGGTGAAGAGTTTGACTCCGTCCCGAGCAGAAATCTCAACCTCTCGTTTTGTGTAGTTGGCTGAAACATAGTCGACCTGGGCGACGACGGCTCCAGCAAGGCTGATCATGCCCCCAACCAAAAGGTGTCTCATTGTATTGGGAGTTCGAAACCGAATGATTGGTTTCCTGCCTATGTTGTCAGCTTCTCTTAACTTGTAGAAGTCGTTGCTGCTGCTTGGCATCCCAGTCGCGCCGTATCCGCCTCCAAAAGCGCGACCAATCCCTGTGGCGCACGGTATAAAGCACGGTCGTGCCGGAAGGATGGACGTGTTGCAAGCCTCTGACATTGGGAACGTGTTTCCACGTTCCCGGAAAGATCGTCACGAATTCGTCTTCGTTTCGCCGTAGGGTCCGGTAAGTATTGCTGTACTTGAATCCCCGATTCTTAAGCCGGTATTCGATGCGTGAGGAGACGAGGAGATGGGAGTCCTTTAACTGAAAAACTGCGCGAACTTCAGACCTATGCCGATTGATAGAGACCGGGCTTCCCAACTCAGGCAGTGGGGAAGTGAAATCGCGGGGCCAAAACACATAGCCTAGAACTATTGTCCCGAAACCGGCGCACAGACCAAGAATCCACCGCTCGATGCGCATCAGCGCTTCCACGTTCACATTCTATAATGAATTTGTGAGCGACCTTAAAGGACGAATCGATGAGTTGGCCGGGCTGATGGATGAATACAAGCTGTCGGAAGCCGAGTTATCAGTCGATGGCTTTCGAATCGCCTTCAAGAAGCGGTCTCGCGTAGCCGCGACCGTGCACACAGGGGAAACTCTACCGCCGATTGAGGAGATCTTTGAAGCTCCGCTTCCGGCAATCATTGAACCGGAAGTCTCTGGCACACCAGTAAACAGTCCGATGACCGGGATCTTCTATTCGTCTCCTAATCCAAGTTCGCCTCCCTTCGTAAAAGAAGGCGATGAGGTTATCGCTGGTCAGACCATCGGACTGATTGAGGCCATGAAGGTCTTTAACGAGGTTCCATGTCCAACGAGTGGCCGCATTGCCAGGCTGATCGTCGATAGCGGCCAACTGGTGAACCTTGGTGATCCTTTGCTTTACATCGCAAACTGATCGATGTACTCCTACGGGGTAGGAGGAACAGGCTCCAAGATTGGATCCGTAACCCATACCTCGGCTCCTGACTCGCCATACTTTGCGAGAATCGCCTCGATTGTTGCGCCGTCCACGCTGCCGCTTGGGGCGCTGACGTTCAAGATCGCTCCGCCCTGCTCGTATACATTGCTAAAGCGCTGAGATTCTTCTTCTGGAACACCTTGGTCTTTAAGGTATCCGACAACACCGCCAGCGGCCGCACCGGCGACGGTCGCCCCAGCCGCTCCGATTAACGCGGTCGCCAACGCGCCACCGCCAACAATCAGGCCTATGCCTGGCACCATGATTGCAGCCAGGGCTGCAATACTTCCGATTCCGAATCCGAAGAATGCGCCCTTAGTGGCTCCAACTGCGGCATCGTCTTGCGTGGTTGTCGTGATCCCGCTTTCAGCCTTGTCCACTGTGGCTTCGGCTCGGTTGGTTTCTTCTCCAAGATCTCGGTCCTTACTGACTGGAAGGACCAGAGTCACATCTTCAGCCTTGACCCCATGATCCAGCAGAGCTCCCACTGCATCTTTGGCCATGGTCGTATCGTTGAAACTCGCATAAATGTTTACTCGCATTGCTGATTCACCACTCGGCATCAATAGACGACACGAGGGATTGTTGCGGCGATTGTCAGGCAATAATGCTGGTTTCTAACCGGGCCCATTGCCTCATTATCGATTTGGCTCTATGCTGATAGTGGTTCTTTGCCGGCACTGACCGGCCACTTTTGATTCGATAAAGAGAGGGTTGTTTCTATGAGAAAGATTTTTGTTTTAGCCATGATAGCCGCTTCTGTGGCGGCGAGCGCCCAACTTTGGAATGAACAGGGTGACGCTGGACAACTGGTCGGCACAGGCCAATTCACCCAAGGTAGTGGTCCCCTAGACTTCATTTCTGGAGCTTTGGGCAATAACAATGATATCGACATGTTCGCTCTTACGGTCGATGACTGGTCGACATTCTCGGCGACGACGGTCGGTGGCGCAAGCTTCGATACCCAGCTTTTTCTCTTCACGATTGGCGGAGTCGGAATTGCATTCAATGATGACTCGATTGGCTTGCAGTCCACTCTGCCGGTAGGAAACGGCTTATACAGCGGGCGGACGAATGGCGAGAAGGTGTTTCTAGCTCTGTCGAGTTTCGACAATGACCCGATTACCGGGGCAAGTTATATCTTCCCGTTCACTCCTACTGGAGTCCATGGACCCGTGAACAATTCTCCACTTACCACTTGGGATGCAATCTTTGGATTCGATTCTGGTTCTTACCGAATCTCGCTGACTGGTGCTTCGTTCCATACTGCAGAGGTCGTCCCTGAGCCTTTCACTGTCATGCTCGGCGCAGGCGCGTTGGCCTTGGCATGGCGCAAAAAGCGCCGAAAGTAAGCTCCGATTCCCGGCTGGCAAGGTGATGGATGCCCCTGCCGTGGGGCATCCATTTGTTCGTCTGGATGGGTCCTCACGCAAACATTCACCTGGGAATCTCATTGGCCCATTACTTCTCGGAATGGCTCCCATTTCTGTCGTTGAAACGTCTCAACCATAATCATGGCCCTTCCCGCGTTCCTTACCGCTTTGTTGCTCCCTGCCCAGGAACCTACACCGTTCTCCGTGCCACAAGCTGTAGCTCAGCCTTCCCGCCTTGCAATCACTCCGTACGTGGACGGAACGATCAGAGCCGACGAATGGGATTTGTTCGCTCAGTCTAACGAAGGCGAGACTTTTATGCAGTGGGAGCCTGGCAAGCTCTATATCGCAGTTCGCATGAAAGCTGATCGAGAGTTGATCGTAAGCCTTGATAATAAGCAGAATGGATGGCTCGTGGACAAGGACAACCTCGAGTTTCGACTTCGTCATATCGACGGTAAACCTCAGATCCAGGTAAGGCAGTTGGACGCAACCAACGTCGCCGGCCCACGGTGGTCTTCACTTCCTGCATACGAGCGTGCGGCCTACATCAAGTCAAGCGAAGAGAATGGTGAAGTGCAAGTGGAAGCCATTTTGATGGACCCCGGATTGGGGCTTCTCCCAGTTAAAGAACAGGAGCGTTACAGTTTGCGGATGGACATCGTGGCTCAAGCCTCACAATCCTTGGAGCCATTCATTCCTCGCATTGGAACATTGGTTACCTTGAAAACCGAGAGAGCGAGCGCGATGCCAATCGGGCTTGATTGGAAGGTGGAAGAGCCGGGTCGGTCGGTGGTACCCGGAGGATCGACCAAACTCAGGTTTTCTTTCAGCGCTAAAGACGACCCAGGTTTGAAGCGTGTTGAAATCAAGCCGCTCGGTCGCTTGGCCGAGCATTCCACCGAATTGGGTCAGCCGTTTCCGGCCTTCGATCGTAAGGGGCGAGCCTTCGTCGATTATGAGGCTCGAACCGGTAAAGACGCTCCGACCGGATACCACCTCCTGACAACGACGCTCATCTCAGCGGACGGTATTCCCGCGATGATCCAGGCGAGTATGCGGGTGGCGCCGATGGTGGATTTCGAGTTGGTCGACGAAAAACTGGAACTGAGGCCAGGTGTGCAAGAAGTCAAGCTGCCCTTTTACATCAAATCAAACTCGGTAAACAGGGTGGACGGTACGACCCTGCCCATCCTTCCGGAAGGCTGGCAGATCACCCGAGACTTCGAGAAGGAGTTTGTGATTTACAATTCCCGAGCCGGAGTTCGGCGGGTGTTGACCGTGGCAATTCCAGCCGATGCAAAGGGTCCCTATCCTATCCGATTCGAGGCCCAGATGGGTTCAAGGAAGGTCGAGAGCACACGCTGGATTTCCATCATCCGTAAAGTAAACTGAACGCTCTCCATTCATCCGCCCATGCGCCTTAAACGCGTCAAAATCTTTGGCTTCAAGACGTTCGCAGATCGGACGGAATTCAACATCGACGGGGGTTTGATTGCCGTCGTGGGTCCTAACGGTTGCGGGAAATCCAACTTGGTCGACGCCATCCTTTGGGGTTTGGGGGAGGGCAATGCGCGATCACTTCGAGCTTCGCACAGTCAGGATGTTATCTTTAGCGGCAGTGCGCGCCGAAAGGGCGTCGGATTTGCCGAGGTCAGTCTCCTTTTCGACAATGAGGATGGTTCGCTCCCCATCGCCAGTTCCGAGGTGTCGATTACCCGCCGCTTGAATCGGTCTGGCGAATCCGAATACTCGATCAATAAGCAACCTTGTCGACAGCGGGACATTTTCGAGCTGCTTGCCGATTCTGGTTTGGGCCGTGCCGGATATGCGATCGTCGGGCAAAAGGATATCGACAATGCATTGGCAGCGTCGCCCGAAGAGCGCCGGGCGTGGGTCGATGAGGCCGCTGGGGTCCAGCGCTACCGGGCTCGGAAAGTCGAAAGTCAACGTCGCTTGGTCTCAGCTCAGCAGCATTTGGCGCGTGTCACGGACATTCTTTCGGAACTCGAATCCCAGCGGGAGCCATTGCGTGATGAAGCTGAAATCGCAAAACGGTACAAGACATCGCTCAGCAGTCTTCGAGAAGTGGAATCTGGACTGCTGAT
>CAMLEL010000228.1 GCA_946478935.1 uncultured Armatimonadota bacterium | reverse complement strand
AGCCGCAAGACCGTGGGCAAGCAGTCAGATGGGACGTTTGTGGTCAGTACGGGAGCGACCATCCTCCCGGGAACCATCGCTTTCGAGGGGCGGCCGATGGAACTGGCACTCCATCCGACCGGCCACTTTTTTGCCGTCGCCACCAATCGGGAAGTCTTCCTTTGCAATTCCAGCTCGGTATTGGAGAGCACGCGACGACGCCTGAATGCGGGTGTCTCGTACCGAGGAATGGCATGGTCTCCCGATGGCAGCCAGCTTTGGATAAGCCTTTCAAATGGTCGTGTCGCGCGTTATTCCTATGCGGATGGCTTGGTATTCAATGCCTTGCCGCCGTTGGAGATCGTGGAAGGTGCAGCGCGCAAGGATGTCGTTCCGGGCGGCCTATGTTGGAACCGCGACGGCAGTTCCGCATTCGTCGTGGATGCAAACAACGGCCAAGTCGTCGAGATTCGCACCGACTCGGGCAAGATCGTTCGCCGCTTGGACGTGGGAAACATTCCTTTTGAGTGTCGCCTGACCACCGATGGTCGCTCACTCATCGTCTCAAACTGGGCCGGTCGTGAGGCCACCGAAGAAGAGATCGAGGAAGGTGAGACAGACGAATCGGACGGGGTCGCCGTCTTGGTCGACGACGGTGGAACGGTCGAAGAAGGAACCGTCTCGATCGTGGATCTCGCGTCTGGTTCTCGACGCGATGTGAATGTGGGAGTCCATCCATCCGCCTTGGCGACTCGCGGCGAATTGGCCTGGGTAGCGAATGCCGGTTCGGATACTGTGTCTGAAATCGACCTTGCAAAAGCTCGCGTCAGCCGCACATTCAAGGTTGCATGGAAGGACAAAGCCCTCTTCGGCTCCATGCCGAACAGCATGACTCTCTGGGGCCAAACCCTGTTTCTTTGCAACGGAGGCGACAACGCGATTTGCCAAATCGACGCCAACACCGGGAAAGTCTTGGGTTTTCGACCTGCAGGCTACTTTCCAGTTGCGATCCAGGTCAACGGAACAGGAACAGAAGCGTACGTTTGCAATACCAAAGGCAATGGATCGGTCGCCCGAACGGTGACGGGTAAGCCCGGAGGAGTCCACGACTTTCAGGGCACCGTTTCCGTCATCGACCTCCAAGCCGATCTTGCCGCATCGACTGCCAAAGTCGCAGAACTGAACGGTTGGGATGACCCCAATCCCGGCCGGATTCCGGACTTAGACGTATTCCAGGGCAAGATCAAGCATGTCGTCTACATCATCACATAGAACAAGACCTACGACTAGTTTTTCGGTGATATGGAGATCGGCAATGGTGACAAATCGATCTGTCAGTTTCCGGAAGATGTGACTCCAAACCATCACAAGTTGGCGCGCGAGTTCACACTTTTCGACAACGCATACGTGGTCGGGACGAACTCGGCAGAGGGTCACCAGTGGGCGATCGAGGGCCTTGCCAATGACTACATCGAAAGGTTCTATGGCGGGTATTCGCGGAGTTACCCCTTCGATGGCGACGATCCGATGGCGTATTCCAAAGGCGGGTTCATCTGGGATTCGATCTTGGACGCGGGCAAGACCGTGCGCAACTACGGTGAGTTTTGCGGCAATGCCTATATCAAGGTGACGCCAGCGGGCACCAAGTGGAAAGATGCCTGGGAAGATCGCACGTCTGGAGCTGGCAAGGTCAAAGTAAGTTCCACGATCGCCATCAAGCGTATGCGTCCCTTCACGCATCCAAGTTATCCTTGTTGGCCGATGACGATCAGTGATCAATACCGAGCCGACACCTTCATCGAAGACTATAAAGAGATGAGCGCTGCCAGAAAGGTGCCGAATTTCCTCCTCATGATCTTGCCAAACGACCACGCCGCAGGCACGGATCCAAACTATCCAACCCCGCGTGCAATGGTGGCCGACAACGATCTGGCGCTGGGCAGAATTGTCGAGGCCATTTCCAGTAGCCCTCAGTGGAAGGAGACGGCCATCATCGTAATGCAAGATGACGCTCAGGGCGGACTGGATCACGTCGATGGGCACCGGACCGTGATGATGGTGATCAGCCCCTATACCAAGCGGGGTTTTGTGGACTCGACCTTCTATACACAGATCTCAGTGATTCGGACGATCACCGCCATGTTGGGTACAAAGCCGCTCACCCGGTTCGACGCCACTGCCGATCCCATAGCCGGGTGCTTTAGTGACACCCCAAATCTAGCCGCATACCAAGCAGTTCCAAACAGAGTGGCGCTGGATGAAATGAACAAGCCATTGCGGGAAACTCAGGGCAAAGAGAAGTTCTTTGCGGAGAAGTCACTTGAACTCGATTTTGGCGGAGTCGATTCGGCCGATTGGTATTGGCTCAATCGAATCCATTGGGCGGCGATGATGGGTTGGAACGTGCCTTATCCGAGCCGCTAGTCAGATATGCTCAGGCCGATGGACCGGGATTATCTGTATTCGAAGCTCGATGCATTCAAGATCGAAACTCCCAGTTGGGGCTATGCCGATACAGGAACGCGGTTTGGGAAGTATCTACAAGTCGCTGCGGCATCGAGCATCGAAGAGAAGATCCAAGATGCGGGCACGGTGCACCAATTCACGGGATGCTGCCCAAAGGTCGCCGTCCATGTTCAGTGGGATTTTAAAGAAGGGGTCGGTCCAGGTTATGTAAAAGACCTTGCAGTTAGGCACGGGGTATCGATCGGCTCCATCAATCCCAACTTGTTCCAAGATCAAATCTACAAGTACGGCTCTGCCAGCAGCCCAAATCCTGACGCAAGGACGCACGCCGATGCCCACATGGAGACGTGCATCAAGATCGCGGCGGAAGTCGGATCGAGTTGCTTGAGCTTATGGCTGGCGGACGGCACGAACTACCCCGGCCAAGATGATTTGATCACCCGCAAGCGCCTGATGCAGGAAGCACTGAGACGCTGGCATGGGCAGTTGGAAGGCCATATGCGGATGCTGGTGGAGTACAAGCCATTCGAGCCAGCTTTCTATCATACGGATATCGCAGATTGGGGAATGGCGTGCGCATTTGCCCGTTATGCCGGGCCGCGCGCAAAGGTACTTGTCGATACCGGGCACCACTTCCAAGGCGTCAATATCGAGCACATTGTCGCCTTCTTGCTGGATGAGGGCATGCTCGGCGGCTTCCACTTTAACGATCGTAAGTATGCAGACGATGACCTAACGTTGGGCTCCATCGATCCTTATGCGGTCTTCCGGATCTTTCTTGCAATCCGATTAGCGAATGAGCGACATGGGCTTGAAACGGGTCAGATCGAGTATATGGTCGATCAGTCACACAATCTGAAACCGAAAGTCGAAGCGATGATTCAGACAGCGACCACGGCACAAGAGTTGATGTTGAAAGCCCAGTTAGTGGATGTCGAGAAGTTAGAAGAGCACCAACTTGCAATGAATATCATCAACGCTGAGAACGGCTTGAAGGACGCATTCTTCACGGATGTCAGGGATCTTTTGGCGGGTTGGCGGAAGTCTCGAGGGCTGGAGGACAATCCGCTCATTGCCTATCGCGCTTCGGGTTATGAGACAAGAGTCGGCATTGAGCGAGCTTCCCGCAAAAGTGAAGAGGCTTCCGGATCTTACGCCTGATCAAGCGCGGACCAGGGCCGTGCGTCGGCAAGCATTCTCACATTGCCGACATTCATGTGCGCACCTGGCCATGGCGTCGTTGCCGCTGAAGCTCTCGCAAAACTCAGCGCATCGAAGGCAGGCATCCGCGCAGGTAATGCAGCGTTCGCTGCTTCCTTCGCGCATTGAGTGGATGCATTGGTTGCACTGGTTGGCGCAGTCCAGGCATAACTCCATCCCTTCTGGAATCCCCATCTGGACGCATTTGTCGGCGCACGACAGGCACTCTTCAGCACAGGCCATGCAAGCATGGATGCAATCTGAGAAGGAGTTGGAAATCATGCTTCTGAAACGATGAGGCGATCTGGCCTGTTCAATGGGACCTTGCAAATCTGGACCTCGGACGAGTATCATTTTCCCTTGCGCCCCACTAGGGGACATTGGAAACGGTCATGGCGAACATCTGTCAAGTTAGCGGCAAGCGCGGAAACACCACTGCGAAGCACATCCAGAACCAGCACTCTCAGGGCTGGAAATACAAAGCGCCCCACAAGAACCGAATCCAGCAGGCCAATCTGCAGACCGTGCGATTGAAGACTCCTCATGGCGTGGTCAAGCTGAAGGTCGCCACGAGCGTGATCAAGTCGGCGGAGTTCAACGCCGTCGCCTGCGGTTTGAAGCCAGTGCCCAAGGCATGGCTAAAGAAGCCCAGCTACAACGTCTAGATTTCTGAGTCTCCAAAAAAAGCAGAAGCCCCCGAATCCTGAGCGGAGTCGGGGGCTTCGTAATGTTGTCAGTCAAGTGCTCTTCGAAGAGATTCGTAAGCCCTAGACTTTGATCGTTACTTTCCTTACTGTTATGATGCTTGTCGGAAGCTGGTCTCCGTTCTTCGTCTTACGAAATGTGGCCACGAACGCAATCGTCGTCTCTTCGGCCGGCTCGTAGTACTTGACCTTCGGCAAATATTCCTCGTCCTCCCCTTGGCCGTTCGGTCTGGTCAGACGTTTAAATCCATGACTAATTTCTCCAACGTTATCTGTTAGCTCGACGACCTCTTCTACATTTTTTGGATCCCATTCTTCGCCACCTGGGATCTCTTTCACCAAATAAGGGCCTTTAGTCGAAATTCTTTAAAGGGACCTTCGAAAATAACCTTTCCATCGCTTGCCGAATAAGGAGGACCCACAGGGACTGGTGGGACTGAAGTAATGGGCTCGTATCCGTTTAGATGGACGCTTTGAATTTCCAGATCAGTTTTCTTTCTTCTAGTTCTCATTAGGGTCTTCTGCTCTGCTTGGATCGAGGTTACTGGCTATTAGCCTTTTGT